>JANNGC010000327.1:0-5866 GCA_031380445.1 Pedosphaera sp. | reverse complement strand
GGTCGCGCTCTTCGGCATCTGGATGTTCACACGGCGCGAACTGGCGGCGGGGAACACGCAATCGTGACATGAATTCGCGCGCCAAGAAAATTCTCCTCCTGCTCGCCGCCGCCGCGTTGCTCACGGCGAACGGTTTCCTTCTGCCCGTGCTCAACAAGGAACGCGGCGCGCTCGGCATCACGCGCATCGAGCCGCTGGAAAACGCGCCACCCGTGCTCGCGCTCACGACGCAAGTGCTCGGCGGCTTTCGCGGATTGATCGCGAACGCGCTTTGGATTCGCAGCACGCAGTTGCAGGAGGACGGCAAGTATTTCGAGATGGTCCAGCTCGCCGACTGGATCACGAAGCTCGAGCCGCACATCACCACCGTCTGGACGGTGCAGGCGTGGAACATGGCCTTCAACATCTCGGTGAAATTTCCCGACCACGCCGACCGCTGGCGCTGGGTGCAGCGCGGCATCGAGCTGCTGCGCGACGACGCCATCCGCTTCAACCCCGACCAGCCCATGCTCTACGGCGATCTCGCGTGGATGTTCCAGTTCAAGATGGGCCAGAACATGGACGACGCGAACCTCTACTACAAAGCCGCGTGGGCCAGCGAGATGATGCAGGTGCTGCAAGGCGTGGGCGGACGCTTCGACGGTTTGATCAGCCCGCAGACGCCCTTGCAGCAGGAGCAGGCGCGCGTGCTGCGGACGAAATACAAAATGGATCCGCTCAAGATGCGCGAGATCAACGAGCGCTATGGCCCGCTCGACTGGCGGCTGCCCGAGGCGCACGCGATTTACTGGGCCAGCGTGGGCCTGGACAAAGCGCGCCAGGACGAGGACGTGCGGAAGCTGCGCACGGCGATTTACCAGAGCATGAATCTGTCCTTCCAGCGCGGGCGGCTGGTGCTGAGTTCCAACGCGCCGCCACGAATGCTGCCGAACCTGGAAATCATTCCCAAGGTGGACGCGGCCTTTCAGGAACAGATCGCGAATTCGCCGGTCTTCCTCACCAACGGCATCAGCAAGGCGTATCGGAATTTCCTGCGCGACGTGCCGTATCAGTATTACATCGTGAACCGCACGCGCGACGCGGAACTCTGGCTCCGCACGCTGCGCCAGAAGTTTCCCGAATCCGTACCCGCCGATGTGACACTCGCGGAGTACGCCTTCCTGCGCGCGGAGAATCAGACGCAGGACCAGCGGCAGGCTTACATCACCGGGCTGATGCAGGCGTTCGTGGTGAATTCTTTTCGCGCGGCTCTCGACGACCAGGCGGAGGACGCGCAGGAGTATCGGCGGCGCGCGCAGGAGCTGTATGCCGCGTACAACCAACGGACGAAGGGCAACATCCGCATTGCGATTCCGACTGTTGGAGAAATGCAGAACTTCGTCGCCGACCAGATGCTCGCGCCGGACAGCGGGCTGGGGCCGGAGGAAATGGCGCGGCTCCGCACGCTGCTCGGACGCCCCGCGCCTGCGCCCACGCCCGGGCCGGTGAAGCCGCAATGAACCGCGCCGACTTTCCGCGCCTCATGCTGGTGGTGCTCGCCGTTTTTTTTCTCTGCGGCTGCGGCGAAGTTTCCCAAGTCCGCCGCACCGTGCAAAAAGTCGGCGCGGAACCGTTGCGGAAGGAAACGCTCGCCGTGTGCCGCGAAGGTTTCGCACGCGGCGGCGTGAGCGCCGTGGCCAAGGAGCAGTGGCCGGAAGCCGCGCGCGCCTTTCAGCCGCTCAATCTGTTTGCCGAACCAGACGGCGCGTATCTCCTCCTCGACAGCGACGCGGACGGTGAGCGCGGCGTCTATCTCCCGCGCATTCTTTCCGAGACCGACCCGCTGTGCAGCCCGAAGCTCCAGCATGTGAAACTGGGCGCGGGAGTTTATTGGTACGACCGCAAGCGGCTCTGAGGGGAAGTTTTTTAACCGCTAATGGACGCTGATAAACGCTGATTCAGAAATTCCCATTAGCGTTTATTAGCGTCCATTAGCGGTTAAAAAGTCCCGCCATCCCCAGTCGTTGGATCAGCTTGCGGTGCTGCCGTTCGCCAAACCACCGCGCCACGCTCTGCGCCACCGCCTCGCCTGTGCATACGGTCAACCGGTCGGACGGCGCTCCCGCCAAGTCATCAAGATTCTTGAACGCGCGTGCCAGCGATTGCGCCACTTCCGCGTCCACCTGGGGAATGCCAAGTCCCGCGAGCAGCCGCCACCAGTCGCGCGTTTTGCTCGCGGCGACGGCGGCGAGAAAATCTTTCGTCGTCGTCTCGGTCATGTCCTCCAGTTCCATCAGCTCGCCGAGCTTGAGCCGGTAAAAATCCGTCACATCCAGCACCAGCCCGCGCGCGACCAGTTGCGCGATCTGCTTTTCGTCCGCGCCCGCGATGTCCATCGCCTCCGGCGCGCACCAGCGCGTCAGCCGTGCACGCACTTCGGTCGGACAGTCGGCATTCGTGCAACGAGGCAGCCCATCACCCAGCAGGTTCGAGCCGCACTCAGGGCAGGTGGCGGAAGCGGATTTCACAACTCAAAGCAGTGACGCCTGCGTGTTTGAGGCCGGCTTTTTTGCGCCTCCGAGCAGTTTCAGAAACTCTTCCTCGCTGAGAATGGCGACGCCGAGCGAGCGCGCCTTGTCCAGTTTGGAACCAGCCTCCTCGCCCGCGAGCAAGCAGCTCGTGTTCTTGCTCACGGAGCCGCTGACGCTGCCGCCCGCCTCGCGGATGAGCGCGGAGGCGGCGTCGCGTGAGAGCGTGGGCAGCGTGCCGGTGAGGACGAAGGTTTTTCCGGCGAGCGGTTTTGGAGAATCAGTCGCGGCAGCTTTCGCCACGGTACCTGCGGGGTTGATTTTTAAGCCGGCAAGGCGGTGGAGAATTTTCTTTCCGTTGTCTGAAGCGAAGAAGTTCAGCACGGACGCGCTGGCGACGGGGCCGACTTCCGCGAGCGCGGTCTTGGCCCCGCTGGCGGCGAGGCAGGTTTCGATGGTTTTGATTTCCTCCGCGAGTTCATCGTGGCGTTTCTGCCGGGCGGCTCGTTCCTCGTCGGATTTGGGAGCGTTCTTGCGGGAGCGCGGGGAAATCTCGGCGCGCTCGGTTTCCTTGTCGCCGAGATCGCGGATGTCGCGGAGCACGGCGGAGGTGGCGAGTTCGGCGAGCGAGCCGTGGACTTGTGCGAGTTGCCACGCGGTGGTCTCGCCGACTTCGGGAATGGCCAGCGCGTGCAGCCAGCGGTGCAGGGGAGCCTGCTTCGCGCGTTCCAGCGCCTCGATGACTTTCGTCGCGTTCTTCTCGCCGAAGATGCGCGGCTCGTCGTCGGTGCCGAGGTTCAGTTTGCCAAGTTGCTCGATGGTGAGGTCGAAGAGATCGAGCGGCTCGTTCACCAGTCCGCGCTCGACGAGTTTCTCGGCGACGATGCCGCCGAGCGATTCGATGTCGAGGTTCTTGCGCTGGGCGAAGTATTCCACGCGGCGCATTTTCTGCGCGGGACAGCCCGCTACGTTCTGGCAACGCCACGCGACTTCGGCCTCGCCGTCGGCAATTTTCTCCCGCGCCACCGGGCCGCCGCACGCGGGGCACTTGCCGCCGATGTGCGTGAACAAATCAAACTCCTGCGCACCGGGCGGGCGCTTGCTCTTCACCGCTTCGAGCACTTCAGGGATGACCATGCCCGCCTTGCGGATGACCACGGTGTCGCCGATGCGGATGTCCTTGCGGCGGATTTCGTCTTCGTTGTGCAGCGTGGCGCGCGCGACGGTGGAGCCTTGCACGAACACGGGTTCCAACTCCGCGACGGGCGTGAGCACGCCAGTGCGCCCGACTTGCACGGTGATGTCGCGGAGCAACGTCTCGGCAGGCGTGATCCACGGGATGGGCTTGTGGACGACGGCGTGGCCGGGGGCACGGGTTTTGGACGGAATGCGCTGCGCGTCGGCGAAGCGGTTGACCTTCAAAACGATGCCGTCAATTTCGTAAGGCAACTGTCGGCGCAGATCACGCGCTTCATCGTAGCCGCAGACAATTTCCTTCCGGTAAATCGCCAGCACTTCCTCGATGCCGTCGCAGACCCAGTGCTTCTGCGTCGGCAGTCCGAAGCGCGCGAGCGCCTTTAGCATTTCATCGTGCGTGACGAACTCGATGCCCTCGTGTGCACCGACAGCGTAGAACACGGCGCTGATGCGCCGTTGCGCCACGAGTTTCGGGTCGAGTTGCTTGAGCGCGCCTGCTGCGGCGTTGCGCGCGTTGGGAAAAGCCTTCTCGCCTGCCGCGACGAGCTTCGCATTCACGGTGTCGAAATCTTTCGTGGCAATGTAAGCCTCGCCGCGCACTTCGAGCAGGGCAGGGGGATTCTTCAGGTGCAGTTCCAGCGGCACGGCGCGCACCGTGCGGAGATTGGCGGTGATGTCGTCGCCCATCTGGCCGTCGCCGCGCGTGACGGCGAGCGCGAGCTTGCCGTGGCGGTAGTGAACGCTCAGGGACACGCCGTCCACCTTCGGCTCCATCGCGTAATCCACGCGGTCCCGGCCGAGCTGCTTGCGGATGTTCACGTCCCACGCGAGCAGTTGCGCCAGCGTGTTCTCGTCCTGCTCGCGGTTGCGCTTATCGCGGTCGGGTTCTTCCTCCTTCGTCGGATGTTCTGCGCCCTCGATTTTTTCCAGCGAGAGCATCGGCTGCAAATGTTTCACACGGGCGAAGCCGTCCGTGGTCGCGCCGCCGACGCGCTGCGTGGGGGAAGTGGGCGTGATGAGATCAGGGAACTGTTTCTCCAAATCCACCAGCTCCTGATAGAGCCGGTCGTAATCGAAGTCGCTCAACGCAGGCCGCGCCTCGACGTAGTAGGCGTGATCGTGGCGGCGAATTTCTTCGGCCAGTTCGGCGTGACGTTGCTGCGCGGCGGCGTGTGTCATCGGTCGTGTCGTGTTCCGGCGGCACGCTGAAGGAATCCGGCGCGGCGATCAAATCAAAGTCAGGCGCGTCGCCGCCTTCGTCCTCTTGGCCCGAACTTCGGCGCAAGAATTCTTCCCCGTCGGGAAGGTCTTCGGCACACTGCGGCCTCCATACTTTTTCACATGAAACGAACGCCACATGCCGCCGTGATTCTGCTCACGGCTTTTCTCGGTTGGACCAGTTGCACCCACGCGCCGCGCTCGGATGCTGGCAGCACGGAGACCGTCGGACGCCACGGCACGAACCGCGTGGTCACGCCGGTCAACCAGGTGCTCACGCCGCACGGTCGCCAGATCGATCTGCCGAAGATGCGGCCGCAGGGTGTGGCGTTGAGTCCTGATGGCCGGCTGCTCGCGGTGTCGGGCAAGACGAGCGAACTGGTGCTGATCGATCCGCTGACGGGGAAAATTCTTCAGCAGGTGAGCCTGCCGTCGGCGCAGGATCAGGAGCCGGAGCCGGACGTGGTGTCGCCGAACATTCTGGAGCCGGACAAGAAAGGGCAGTTGAGTTTCACGGGGCTGATTTTTTCACCGGACGGCAAACGGCTCTTCCTCGCGAACGTGAACGGCGACGTGAAGGTGTTCGATGTGGGCGCGGACGGGAAGGTGACGGGTGCGTTCTCGATCCCGCTGCCGCGCGCCACCGCGCCACGGCGCACGAATGAGATTCCGGCCGGACTGGCGCTCTCTCGCGATGGCCAGCGGCTCTACGTGGCGTTCAATCTTTCCAACCGGCTCGGTGAGTTCGACGCCGCGAATGGAAAATTGTTGCGCCAGTGGGACGTGGGCGTCGCGCCGTACGATGTCGTGCTCGTGGGCGGCAAAGCCTACGTCAGCAATTGGGGCGGACGCCGCCCGCGCGATGGCGATCTCACGGGGCCGGCGGGGCGTGGCACGACCGTGCGCGTGGCGGCCGACACCTTCATTGCGAACGAGGGCTCGGT
>JANNGC010000321.1:0-3109 GCA_031380445.1 Pedosphaera sp. | reverse complement strand
CGGCACGATGACGCTGGGATCACTTCTGCAATTGAATCGCGAGACCGGGATGTCTGTGTTCCGGGTCCGGGAATGTCCGGATGTCGTGCTCAAGATCATGAAGCCCTTCGAGGGAGATATCCCCGATGATCCTTTGCAGTGGGACAGTCTTCGCAAGAGCAAGACCCTGAAGCGCGAGAATCAGGCTCTCAAGCTTTTGAAGGGGCTCGCGTTCATTCCCCAGCGGATCGCCCACGGCTATGATCCAGTCACGGGCTGGTACGCCATCGTCGTCGAGTATGAGCAAAGCCGCTCGTTCAGGAATTTTATCAACGGGCGTGACAACCGGCTGGCCCGGCGTCGTGAAACTTCCGCTGATGTCGAGAACGCGCTCGAACCGGTGCTGATGCTCCTGAACTCGCTGGCCATCGTCCACGACAAGGGGTTGGTGCATGGCGACCTCAAGCCGGAGCATGTCTTTCTGCGACCGGCTTCACCCGGGGCGGTGCTCATTGACTGGGGCCTGGCGCGCAAGATCGATGAGCCGCTCTCAGAGGAGCGGCGCAGCGGCTCGTGGATGCACGCGCCACCGGAGCGGGCGGACATTAACGTCCTCGCTTCGGCCGGGGTTCACCAAGATTTGTATGCCGTGGGCGTCATGCTGCTGCAACTGGCGAGCGATCTGGATCTGAACGAGCGGCCCCGCTTCCTGATGGATCATTTCTTCAAGCATGGCCGGATGCCGTCGGCGGCCGAACTGGAGTTTATGTTGCGACCGCATTGGCAATGGGCGGCTCCGGTCATTGCGCGGGCCATCAGTTCGCAGAAGGATGTTCCCGGCTATGCCGACCACCGCTACCCGAGCGCGCGGGAGATGGCCGAGGACATCCGGGAAAAAGCTGAAAAGCTGAAAACTGAAACGCTGAAATAGGTAGGGCCGCGCGGCTGAGAACGCCGATCACTTTCCGAACGCTGGCTCCGGCAACTCACGTTGCATCTCCGCCAGGCGATAGCCGAAGCCGGGGCCGTTCACGGAGGACCAGTCCACTTCACCACCGCGCCGACGATATAATCCCGGATGCACCTCCTCCTCCGCGCGCGAGGCGTCGGGATAGAACTGCATGGCGTTCGTCTCCACGCCCGCGATGGTGCCGACGTGCGCGGCGAGCAGGACGTGCGGGATTTGCGCGAGCATGGGATTCGTCAGGTCTTGCACCATGAGCTGCATCCCGTGCGCCTTCGCCCAGCAAGCGCTGAGGAGCGCGCCGGTCTGCGTCTTGCAAGTCTTGAGCGCCACGCCGGTCCAGCCGAGTTCGCGCCCGCGCCGCACGCAGCGCCAGTGATGCGCGCTCTCGTCGAGGAAGAGCGGCTTGCGGCGCGCGACGCTGCGGACATCAATGGGAAATTCCTCCAGCTCGTACGGGAACGGCTGCTCGACGTAGAGCAGTTTGTCGAACGTGTCGCGCGCGTCGTGTTGCAGGCGGTCGAGAATGTCGTTCACGTAGGCCGGTTCGGTGACGGTGCAATTGAAGTCCGCCGTGAGCCACGGGACGTTTTCCTCGCGCGCGATGTCGCCGACGCGCAGGAGGCGGGCGTAGTCCCACGCGCTGTCGTGGCCGCGCAATTTCACTTTCAGACATTTCAAGCCGTCGCGGCGAATCCAGTCGCGGAGCAGGACGGGATAGCCGTCGCTCGGTGCCTGGCCGGTGAGTTCGGAGGCGTCGAGCGGATCGAGTCCGCCCACAAGATGCCACGCGAGCAGACGGCGCGGCGGATCGGCGACGAGAAAGTCGGCGGGAAATTTTCCGGTGAATTGGAGCGAGGCCGGCGCGTCGCCGGCGGGGACAAGAAAATCCCCGAGGTCGCGCGACATGAATTCGCCGGTGTAAGTGGAGTAGATCGGGCGTTGGTGCACCTGCCCAAACGCATCGTGCAACGCGAGGTCGAAGAGCGAGAGACAGACGAGCCCGGCGAGCAGCGGCATCGGCTCGGTTGCGCCGCGATTGAACGCGGTCAGCAATTTCGGCAGCAGCAACTCCTGCCAGTCCGCGCCGATCTCGAAGGCGTGGCCGGTGAAATCCGCGCGCACAATTTCCTCCGCAAGATGCTTGGTGAAACGCTGAAGCATCTCGTGCCGCAACGCGTAGGGCAGGGGACTCGGCCAGACCCATTGCACGCTGAGCGGTGTTTCGCCCCAGCCCTCGGCGCGCTGGCCGTGGCGATTCTCGACGGTCACGCAGGCGCGCGCGACGGTGACGGCGGTGAGCGTCTCGGTGCCGAACTTGAGTGGCACGCGCGTTTGCACCGGCAGAAAATACAGGCGCGCGGCGACGACGCGGACATCGGTGGGACGGCTCATCAGCGGGGCTGCGGTTTGAACGAAAAGATTTTCTTCAGCTCGCCGTACTGCGAGCGCACCACGGTGCCGGGCACGATTTGATTCCGCGCGAACCAGCCCTGCGGCACTTCGAGCACGAACTGGATATTCTCCGCCTTCGACGGCACAGACGTTTCGACGCGCGGATGCAGGTCGTGGATTTCCGCAATCACGCCGTCGGGATCAATGTAGGCGAGCGAGAGCGGCACCAGCGTGTTCCGCATATAGAACGCGCGCGGCGTGGCGTCGGCGAACACGAAGAGCATCGCCTCGCCGTCGGACATATTGGTGCGCCACATCATGCCGGTGAAAATGTCCACGGGCTTGAGCGCGAGTTCGGCGGTGACCTGCTTCATGCCCACGAAAAGCTGCATCGTCTGCAAGCGCGGCTGCGCGTGCGGCAAGTAGCCGGGCGTGAAGATCGGCGGCGCGGAAGTCGGCGGCGCGGCGGCGGAAACGGTTTTCCCGTCGCGACAGCCGGAGGTCAGCGCGAGCGCGAGCAAAGCCAGTGGAAGAAATTTCACGGCGCGAACGTGGGGGAAACGGCGGGGCATTTCAACGGCGCATCATCGGAGCGCGGACCGCCGAGTCCGCGTGTTCGTAATTCTCCTCGTGCGACGGAGAGTGTGGAGGCGTGCGAGTGCAACGGAATGTTCCAGCTTTTCTCCCTCACCCTAGCCCTCTCCCGCTGGGAGAGGGGGCAGGCAGGACGCGTCCGGCGCGCGCGCGCGCGCGGATTGGTCGAGGGGTGTG
>JANNGC010000318.1:0-4803 GCA_031380445.1 Pedosphaera sp. | reverse complement strand
ACTTCCGCCACGCCGACCTGCTCGACGAGTCCGCGCTCGACGAGCGTTTGCAGCACGCCGTCCACGGCCACGCCGCGCACCTGCTCCATCTCGGCGCGCGTGATGGGCTGGCGGTAGGCAATGATGGCGAGCGTCTCCAGTGCGGGCGCGGAAAGGCGCGTCGGACGCGCCCGTTCGCCGACGAGCGCCTTGACCCACGGCGCGAACTCCGGCTGCGTGACAAACTGCCAGCGCTCGGCGACGCAGATGAGCCGGTAGCTGCGGGCCGCGGCTTCGTGCTCCTTCGTCAGCGCGTCGAGCGCGGTCACGACGTCCTCGAAGGAGGTCTTCTTGAAATCGCCGGCCTCGGGGCTGTGCTCGGCGGCGTTCTTCAGCACTTCGCGCAGGTCTTTCACGCTGAGCGGTTCCTGCGCGGAGAATAGCACCGACTCCAAAATGTTTTTCAGTTCCATGATCAGCTTGCAGTAGTGCCGGATTCGGGGGCGGGTTGCTCGGCGGCGGTCGCTCCAACGGGCTTCACCGTCTCATCCTCGAACACGGTTTGCTCGGGAATCTCCGTCGGCACGGTGGGCAACTGTGGCTCAGCCTTGATGATTTCAATCTCCGCAAAATGATCCCCCTGCACGCAGATGATTTGCTTCATGCGAATCAGTTCGAGCATCGCGAGAAATGTCACCACGACTTCGGTGCGGCTCGTGGCGCTCTCGAAGAGTTCCGAGAATTTCATGCGCCCCTTCTCGCCGATGCTCTTGACCAGCATCTCGATCTTTTCGCTGACGCTCCACTTGTCCTCAAAAATTTCGCGCGACTCGCCTTCGCGCTGGGCCACGCGTCTGAGGATAGCACTGACGGCATTGACCAGATCGAAGATGGAAACGTCCGGCTTCGTCGGCTCGGACTCGAAGACGGGCTTGGGTGCTTCGCGGCGATAGACGCTCTCCTGGCGGATTTCCAGTTCCTGCAAACGCGCGGCGGCGTCCTTGAATTTTTTGTATTCGACGAGCTGCCGGATGAGTTCCCAGCGCGGGTCTTCGCCATCGTCCTCTTCCTCGACTGCGACCTGTTGGTCCACGGGCAGCAGTTCACGGCTCTTGATATACATGAGCGTGGAAGCCATGACGAGAAACTCGCCGGCGATGTCGAGGTCAAGCTGGCGCATGACCTCGATGTATTCGATGAACTGGCTGGCGAGCGCGGTCAGGTTGACCTCGTAGATGTCCACTTCCTGCTTCTTGATGAGATAAAGCAGGAGGTCGAGCGGACCCTCAAAGACCTCGAATTTGACTTTGTATTCGGACATTTGCGCGCCGGAGCTTGTGCCGGAGTGCGCGAATCCTAGGGGCGGGAATTGCGCGCTGGCAATGGGATTGTCGTTGGCCCGCGAGGTGGAACTGCTCGCGCTGCGAGCAGTCGGGGCGCGCAGAGCGGCCCGCTGGAAAGCCCCGGCGCTGTAGTGGGGCAGCCGTCCCGGCTGCCACTTGTCCACTGGCCGTCCCGGCTGGTGGTTCTTCAGCCGGGACGGCCAAAGGAGGGAGGCTGGCGGGACGCCTGCCCCACTACAGCACCCCGCGCGTTGCTCACTGACTTACTGGTCACTGATTACTGATTACGATTTTCCCCAGCACCTTCCGCTCCCGCAGCGCGGCAAACGCCTCGGCCACACGCTCCAGCGGCAGCACCGAGTGAATCACCGCGCGCAATTTCCCCGCCGCCGCCCAGTCCAGCGTGGCGCGCATGTCCGCGCGGTTACGGCCGTAGCTGCCGATGAGGCGCTGCTGCTTCACGAAGATGGGCCAGAGGTTCAAGGTCACTTCGCGTCCGGCCGTCGCGCCGCAGGTCACGATGGTGCCGTTGCGCGCGAGGCAGTCGAAGCACTTGAGCAGCACGTCGCCACCGACGTGTTCGACGATGATGTCCACGCCGCGCTTGGCCGTGATGCGGCGCACTTCGGCGGGCCATTTGGCACTGGTGGAATCCACGACGAACTCTGCGCCGAGGTCTTGCGACAGCGCCGCCTTCTCCTGGCTGGACGCGGTGGCGATGACGCGCGCGCCGAACTCGCGCGCGATTTGAATCGCCGCCGAGCCGACGCCGCTCGCGCCGCCGATGGTCAGCACCCAGTCGCCGCGTTTCACCTGCGTGCGCGCGGCGAGCATGTGCATGGCGGTGCTGCCGGCGAGCGTCAGCGCGGCGGAGGTTTCAAACGAAACGTTGTCCGGCAAGCGCACGAGCGAAGAGGCGGGCGCGATCATTTGTTCCGCGAAGCCGCCGTCGCGCTGCACGCCGAGCAAAAGATTTTCGCGGCACTGGGATTCTTCGCCGAGCAAACAGAATTCGCACTCACCGCAGAAGAAGTTCGACTGCACGGCCACGCGGTCGCCGACGCGCCAATCGCTTGCGCCTGTTCCGAGTTCCACAACGACGCCGGCCACCTCGCCGCCCGGCGTGCGCGGCAGTTCCACCGGGATGGGCAGCCCCGCTTCCTCCAGCCAGAGGTCGAGGTGGTTCAGTCCGCACGCGCGGACCTCAATGACGACTTCGCCAGGGCCGGGCTGCGGCGCGGGCAGGTCGCGGAGTTCAAACTGGCCGGGGGAGCCGTGGGCGATGAGTTGGGCGGCGCGCATGGGGTGATTCCAATTCTCAGTGCATCTCCACATCGCACGTCCCGATTCCGCCGCGATAGAAATTGAACTGCACGTTCGGATGATCGGCGAGCAGCGACATCGGCACGGCGCTGTCGGCGAGGTGTTTGGAAATCATCAGCGTCGTCAGGCGCTGGCCGAAGGGGTTGTCGTGCTTCCCCGCGTGCCAGATGGAAACTTTCTCCGCCTGCCACGTCTCGACCGGGCCGACGGTGAGCGCCTGCGTGGGGACGAGCGTGATGTTGCCGTCGCCGCTGGTGCGCGCGTTCTGCGCGATGGTGATGGGGTGCAACTGCACTGCGCGCGTGGCCAGCTTGCGATACTCAGAGGGTGAGGGCGGCTCATTTTTGAATTTGCCCGTGCGCTGCGGCGGGTCGTTGAAGGCCCAGTGCTTGATGTCGCCCTGGCCGCCTTGCATCACGGCGCAGCGCACGCCGGAGTTCCAGCTCTGGCGGTAGGCGCGCGTGTCGACTTTTGGAAAATGCAGATTCGCGTCGGGCACTTTCAGTTCGCGTCGGATGCGGTTGAAACACATCTCGCGATCCGCCTTCTCGAAGGAGAGCGGATGCGTGGGCGGCATTTCCTTCCCGTTCACGAGCCATTCGTCCATGCCCCAGAAGTGAGAATGTTTCAGCGACACGCCCAGATCATTCACGAGCCGCGCGACGAGCGGCAGTTGTTCCGTCGGACCAATCGGGCCGCAAATGCCGACGGGATTGTCCGCCGTGGACTGCCGCCACGCGGTGAGGTATTCGAGCGCCTCGGCGAGATAAAATTCCTCCAGCGTGTCGTAGAACACGACGCGGAATCCGGGGCGCGACAGTTTCAACATCGCCTGCGGGGTGAGCCGCGCGGCGTCGGCGATGAGATCGTTTTCGAGCGTGGTGTAATCCCACCAGTCGGGCGCGATGGAACTGAGCTTGCGTGGCATGGGCGGAGGAAAACCCGATTGCCCTCGGACTGCAAATGGAAACCCGTGCCGCGCGGAATGCGAACGCGCAGGAAAAGCGTCTAGCGACGCCTGGCCGTTCCATGAACACGAGACTGGAAAGTCTCGCAACCTGCCGGCTGGAAAGCCGGCGTTACGAGGCGGCCCTTGGCTCCGGGCTGCGGCTTTGAGATTGGCAGCCGTGCGCGCCTTCCCGGATAGTCCGCGCGCATGACGATGCAGAAAAACGCGCGCATCTACGTGGCCGGCCATCGCGGTCTCGTGGGCAGCGCCATCTGGCGCGAGCTGGAACGGCAGGGTTTCACGAACCTGATCGGGCGCACGCACGCCGAGCTGGAACTGCTCGACGCGGCGGCGGTGAAGAAATTTTATGCCGACGTGCGGCCGGAATTTGTCTTCGTGGCGGCGGCGCGCGTGGGCGGGATTCTGGCGAACAACAATTTCCCCGCGCAGTTTCTGCACGACAATCTCGCGGTGCAAAATCACCTGATCCACGGCGCGCACGAGGCGGGGGTGACGAAGCTGCTCTTCCTCGGCAGCTCCTGCATTTACCCGAAGCACGCGCCGCAGCCGTTGAAGGAAGAGTATCTTCTCACCGGCCCGCTGGAGCCGACGAACGAGTGGTATGCCATCGCAAAAATCGCGGGCGTGAAAATGTGCCAGGCGTACCGCCGGCAGTATGGCTGCAACTTCATCAGCGCCATGCCCACGAACATGTACGGGCCGAACGATCACTACGACTTGCAGAACTCGCATGTGCTGCCGGCGCTGATCCGGAAATTTCACGAGGCCAAAATCAGCGGAGCGAAGGAAGTGGTGTGCTGGGGTAGCGGCGAGCCGTGCCGCGAGTTTCTTTACGCGGATGATCTAGGTCGCGCGTGTGTGTTTCTGATGGAGAAGTACGACGAGGAGCAGTTCATCAACGTGGGCTTCGGCAGCGACGTGACGATTCGTGAACTGGCCGAGACGGTGCGGCGCATCACGGGGTTCGCGGGCGAAATCATCTGGGACCGATCGAAGCCGGACGGCACGCCGCGCAAGTGGATGGATTCCTCGCGCCTGCTCGCGCTGGGGTGGAAGCCACAGGTTTCATTGGAACAGGGCATCGGGCTGGCGTACGCGGATTTTCAGAAACGGTTCGCTTAAAGTGATTTTCACGCAAGGAGCGTGGAAGGTTCTTTGGTAGGGCGTCGCTGTCCTCAGCGCGCCGGG
>JANNGC010000312.1:0-3694 GCA_031380445.1 Pedosphaera sp. | reverse complement strand
TGGCTCACGAAGCGTTTCACCCGCAGCCGCACGCGGTCGGAGAGAATCAGCAGCCCGAGCAGCACGAGCGCGACGAGCAGCGCGAACATTTGCAGCGCGAAATTTTTCCCGCCGCCCAGCACCGCGATGATTTTGGCGAAGAACCCGACCGCCAGCAGGTAGCCGCCGATGAGCACGATGGCGAACGACTGATAGAGCAGGGTGGGGGACGGATACAGTTCGAGCTTGAAGCCCTTGCCGCGCGCCAACCCCACGAAGCCGAGCACGGCGAAAATGATCAGCGCGACGGAGTTGAGCGAATCCAGCGCGGGATTCACCGCCGAGAAAATCAGGAACTCCGTGCTCGTGTACACGCGCGTGAGAAAGAGCGTGGCGAGGCCGATGACCATGAACTTCAACTGCCAGCGCATCAGTCCCACGGCGGCGCGGAAGGTGCGCTCGGCATTCATCAGCACCACGGCGGCGCTGATGACGAGCAGGATGTGGAGCAGACGGCCCGCGTGGCCCAGCCGCCATTGGATCAACCCCGTGTTGCTGGCGGCGGTGTTGATCAATTCCGCGCGAAAAAACCAGACGAGCGCGGGCACGGCGAGGAGCAAGGTGAGAATCACCCAGCGCCAGCGGCGGAGAAACGTGTCGTAATTGCCTCGCGCGTAAATGACGGAGAAGGCCAGCCACGTGGCGGGCACGAAGGCCAGCGCGAGGAAACGCCACTGGTACCAGCGCTGGGCAGCGGACGCGTTCGGCGCGGCGAAGCTGAACGCGCCGAAGATGGAGTCCAGCGCCAGCGCGCTCACACCGAGCACAAACGCGAGAGTCTCGACCGAACGCTTCTCAAAAAAACAGACGCGCGCCGCCAGCGCGAGCGCAAGGCCGGCCGCGATCCAGAGCGTCATGGGTGAAGTCATCACGGAACTCAGAGCGTTGGTCTAAATGTCGGCTGAAGCTACACAACCGTTGCTGGCGAGCCGAGAATTTCTTGCGCGGCAATATCATCGGGGAAACACCGACGCCCGTGCCTCACGCCTTCGCGGGCTTCCGCATTTTCGCGGCCAGCACGAGCCAGAGCAGGGCGGCGACAACCAGCGCGGCGGGCAGCATGAGCACGGCGCGTTTCAGGCCGTGCGCTTTTGCCAAGGCCGTCACCGCTTCCGAAGTCAGCGCGCCGGTTTGCGCCGCCGTAAATTGATCACGCAACATGTCGGAGAGATGGCCGACCAGTTCTGGCGACCACATGTCGCCGAAGAGGTGAATGATGAAGATGGACAGCGCCATGCCGCTGGCGCGCAGCGTGACCGGCACGGTTTCCAGAATCAGCGTGTTGATCGGGCCGGTGGGCAGGAACAGCAAAAACATCGCGGTCGCGAGGCACGCCATGGAGGCTGACTTGTCTTCAAACAAAAACGCCAGTGCCGCCGCTGGCACCGCGAGCAGCACGGACAGTCCGAGCGTGAGCGCGTAACCGGCGCGCGTGCGTTTCTGCCAGGCCGAAGCCAGCCAGCCGCCGAGCAGCGTGCCGAGCAATCCCGCCACGACCAGCACCGCGCCGAAAAAAGTCGCGGCCTTCGCCTCCGGCACCTGATGCACGCGCGTGAGAAACGCCGGTCCCCAAAACGCAAACGCGCCCAGCGCGAACGTGTAAGCCGTGTAGCCGAGCACCACGAGCAGGTAGTCGGGCCGGCGCAGCAGGCCGAGCACATCCTTGAAGCCCGGCGTTCCGTGCGCGCCGGATGTCGCTGCGTCTTGCGCGCCGCGTTTTGGTTCCGCGAACGGCAGCAGCACCAGCGCGAGCACCAGTCCCGGCGCGCCCGCCCAGATGAAAGCGTGCCGCCACGAACTCACCTCCGCGATGTGGCCGCCGAGAATGTTGCCCAACGCCGCGCCCACGGGAATGGCCGCGTAAAAAATCGTGAGCGCCATGTTTCGCCGCGCGGCGGGATACGTGTCCGAAATCAGGCTCGGACTAATGGTCGCGTAGCTGGCCTCACCCACACCCACGAGCACGCGGAAAATGAGCAGCACGGCGAATGTGCCGGCGAAACCCGTCAGCACCGTGCCCAGGCTCCAGACGAAAATGCCACCGGCGATGAGCCATTTGCGCGAGGTGCGGTCGCCGAGATAGCCGAAGAGCGGCGAGGTGAGGAAGTAGCCAATCATGAACGTGGTCACGATGCGCCCGGCCTGGCCGTCGCTGAGGCCGAGTTCCTTTTGCAACGGCAGCGCCACGGCGGAGAGCACGTAGCGGTCGAGGTAGTTGAGCAGGTTCAGCCCGGTGAGAATGAAGAGCAGCCAGCCGGGTGAAAGTTGTCGGTTCATTTTGAGCGCCTGCGTATTTCGCGCGGCGTCATTGGGCAGTGTCTGGGAAAATTTCTCCAGATGAAACTGCGCGCTCCATCCGCGAATTCCGCGTTGCCATTTTTTTTTGCGTCCGCATATTCGCCGCTCTTTATGAAACAACCCATTCGCGTGGCCGTCACCGGCGCAGCCGGACAAATTGGTTACTCCCTCCTTTTCCGCATCGCCTCCGGCGCGATGTTCGGCCCGGACCAGCCGGTCATTCTTCATCTCGTGGAAGTGGAACCCGCGCTGCCCGCGCTCGCGGGCGTGGCGATGGAACTCGACGACTGCGCGTTCCCGCTGCTCAAGGGCATCGTGCCGACCGCGAATCTCGACGAAGGCTTTCGCAACGTGAACTGGGCGCTGCTCGTCGGCAGCGTGCCGCGCAAGCAAGGTATGGAGCGCAAGGACCTGCTCGGCATCAATGGGAAGATTTTCGTCGGCCAGGGCCAGGCTATTCAGAACAACGCATCGGCGGACTTCCGCGTCCTCGTCGTTGGCAATCCGTGCAACACCAACTGCTGGATCGCCATGAACAGCGCGCAGAAAATTGCCGGCAGCAAATTCGACGCATCCCGCTGGCACGCCATGACGCGCCTCGACGAGAACCGCGCCAAGTCCCAGCTCGCGAAGAAGGCCGGCGTGGACACCACCGCCGTCACCAACCTCGCCGTCTGGGGCAACCACTCCGCCACGCAGTATCCTGATTTCTACAACGCCAAGATCGGCGGACGCCCCGCGACTGAAGTCATCACCGACGAAGCGTGGTTGCAGGGCGACTTCATCGCCACCGTGCAGCAGCGCGGCGCGGCCATCATCAAGGCCCGCGGCGCGAGCAGCGCGGCCAGCGCGGCGAATGCCGTCGTGGATTCCGTGCGCTCCATCGTCACGCCCACCGCGCCCGGCGACTGGCACAGCGTGTGTGTTCACTCCGATGGCAGCTACGATGTCGAGAAGGACATCATCACTTCCTTCCCGGTGCGCAGCAATGGCACCAAGCTGGAGATCGTCCAGGGTTTGCCCGTGAACGAGTTCAGCCGCGCGAAGATCAACGCCACGGTGAACGAGCTGAAGGAAGAGCGCGACATGGTGCGCGACTTGTTGAAGTAAGATTCAGGGCTGGCTCCGGTCGCGCTGCGACCGGAGCGGCGGACGAATTCGCCTCGTGGCGCGAGGCATTCCACCGTCTGAATTCTTCGTTGCCGTGCGGACGTTCTTGGCGGCGTTGCGTTGGATGGCCTGGCCCTGGCCGATAATAATCTTGCCGTTGATGCCGAGCAAGTCTTTCCGCTCCATCCCGGCCTTGCGGGGGACGCTGCCGACGAGGAGCGCCCAGTTCACGTCGCGGAAGCCTTCG
>JANNGC010000446.1:0-5365 GCA_031380445.1 Pedosphaera sp. | reverse complement strand
GGAGGCGTTGAAACCATCCAGCCGACTTGAGCTTTTCACGGTGAAGCGGCCTGAAGGCCGCGCTCCTTCCCGTTTTCGCGCCGTGTCACTCCATTGCGCCAGACTCCATAAGCGTTGGGCTTTCCGGCGGGCCGCTCTGCGCCGCGCGACCAGTTTCACCACACTCCAAGAACAAATTGCCCGTAACCGCCCGCCGCGCCCGCGCCTCTGGTTTGCTTGCGTAACAACAATTCCAAACAACAAGGCTCTCCCATGAATTCAAAAACCGCAGTGCTGGCTTTGGTGGGTTCCCTCGGCGTCAGCAGCGTGCTCGCGCAGGACTGGCCGCAGTGGCGCGGTCCCAATCGGGACGCCAAGGCCGCCGACTTCAAAGCCCCCAAGATCTGGCCCAAGGAACTCACGCAGAAATGGAAAGTGACCGTGGGCGACGGCGTGGCCACGCCCGCGCTGGTTGGCGACCGCCTTTATGTTTTTTCGCGCGAGCAAGGTTTTGAAATCACCCGCGCGCTCCACGCCGCCGACGGCAAGGAATTGTGGCAGGAAAAATACGAGGCGCTCGGCGCGAGCGGTCCCGCCGCGCAATACTCCGGCCCGCGCAGTTCGCCCGCCGTGGCGAACGGCAAGGTCGTGACGCTCGGCGTGCGCGGGATGATTTCCTGCCTCGACGCCACCACCGGCCAGAAGCTCTGGCGCAAGGACGAGTTCAACGCCTATCCGAATTTTCATCCCTCCAGCTCGCCGATGATTGTGGACGGTCTGGCCATCGCGCAACTTGGCGGGCGCGACAACGGCGCGCTCGTGGCCTACGACCTCACGACCGGCGCGCAGAAGTGGAAAGCCGCCGGGGCCAGTCCTTCCTACGCTTCGCCGGTGCTGATGACCGTTGGCGGCGTGAAACTGATCGTCGCACAAACGGAGTCGAAGCTCATCGCCATCAAAGTCGCCGACGGCAAGCTCGCGTGGGAATCAGCCGCTGCGGCTCAAGGCGGCGCGCCGGGTGGTGGTGGAGGACGCGGCGGTGGCGGCGGGCGTGATTACAAAGCGGCTACCCCGCTCGTGGACGGCTCGACCATCATCACCGCCGGACGCGGCGTGCAGGCGCTGCGCCTGGAAAAAGCCGGCGACACGTTCATCGCCAAAGAACTGTGGAGCAACGCGGACAAAAATCTTTCCTTCAGCACGCCCACCGTGAAAGCCGGGCGGCTCTTCGGACTCACTGGGAACAACGAGCTGTTCTGCCTTAACACCACGGACGGAAAAACCGTTTGGAGCGCGCCGTTCCCGGCCGGCGCGACCGGGCCCGCCGTGCGCGCGGCGTTGGAGAAACTGGACTTTCAACCCGCAGTCTTCGGCTTGCCGCAAGACCCGCCGCCCGGAGCGCCGCGTCGTCCCGGCGGCGGTGGCGAACCGGGCGGTCCCGGAGGCCCAGGAGGGCAGGGCGGTCTGGGCCGTCCCGGTGGCGGCGGTGGACGCGGCGGTGGCGGTGGCGGCGGTGGCTATGGGACGATAGTGGATGCGGGTGCGGCAGTGTTTGCACTCACGCCGGGCGGGCAATTGATCGTCATCGATCCGAACGACGCGACATTCAAGCAACTGGCCAGCTACAAAGTCGGCAGCCAGACACACGCCTATCCGGTCGTCTCCGGCCCGCGCCTGTTCATCAAGGAAAAGGACTCGCTCACGCTCTGGACGGTGGAGTGAAGCGGGCGGAGCGCCGAGCCATGCTCGGCACGAGGTGAAAAGCCGCCCCTTCGGGCCGAGCAATGTTCGGCGCTCCAAACTGATCTGCGCCGTTGTTTTACGGGAGCTTCGTTCGTCACGCGAACGAAGCTCTTTTTTTTTAGACGGGCCGGCAGCGGAGGCCCTACCACTCGATGACCGCTGCGCCCCAGGTCAGGCCCGCGCCGAAGACGAGGAGGAGAATCAGATCGCCGCGCTGGAATTTTCCTGATGACACGGCTTCGTCGAGCGCGATGGCGACGGAGGCGGCGGAGGTGTTGCCATACTTGTGCAGGTTCACGAAGACCTGCTCGGTCGTCGCGCCGAGGCGTTCACCCACGGCGTCAATGATGCGCTGGTTGGCCTGGTGCGGGATCACGCACTTGATTTGCGTGATGTCCACTTCGCAGCGGCGCAGCACTTCCTGCGCGGCGGTGTACATGGCGTTGACGGCGTTCTTGAAAGTTTCTTTGCCATCCATGCGGAGGTAGTGGAGGCCGTCGGAAACGGACTGCGCCGTGGGCGGACATTTGCTGCCGCCGCCGGGGAGCGAGAGGAGATCGGCCTTCGAGCCGTCCGCGCCCATGCAGGCGGTGAGCAGGCCGTGCGTGTTCGGACGATTCTGGAGAATGGCCGCGCCCGCGCCGTCGCCGAAGAGCACGCAGGTGTTGCGGTCGCGCCAGTTGATGATCGAGGAAAGCTTTTCCGCGCCAATGACGAGCACGGTCTCGTACGTGTGCGACATCACGAACTGCTGGCCGATCTCCAGCGCAAAAATGAAGCCGGAGCACGCCGCCTCCATGTCGAACGCCGCCGCGCGGAACGCGCCAATCTTCTGCTGCACGAGGCACGCCGTGGCCGGGAACGGCATGTCCGGCGTGATGGTCGCCACGATGATGAGATCAATCTGCTCGGGCTTGATGTTGCCGCGCTCCATCGCGAGCAACGCCGCCTTCGTCGCCATGTCGGACGTGAATTCATCCGCCGCCGCAATGCGCCGCTCGCGGATGCCGGTGCGGCTCATGATCCACTCGTCCGTGGTGTCCACCATCTTTTCCAAGTCGGCGTTGGTCAGGATGCGCTCGGGCACGTACGAGCCGACGGCGGCGATGGAGCAGGAGCGGCTCGTGTAATTGTTTTTTGCGCGCGGGTTCCGGAATTTTTTCGGCTGGGTGGTTTTCATGCGGGAACGGATTTGGATTTTTGGGCGCGCGCGATGGTGGCGGCGATGCGTTCGTTCAAATGCTGGCTGGCGGTCTCGGCAAGTTGCCGGAGCGTGTTCGCGACCACGCGCTCGCTGCCGGAGCCGTGGACTTTCACGACGGTTCCATTCAGGCCCACGATGCGCGCGCCGCCGTGCGCCTCGGGGTCCATGGTCTTCTTCAACTTGCGAAAACCTTCCCGGGCGAGCAACGCGCCGAACTTCCGCACCGGTGTCGCGGTCATCTCACTCTTCAAAATGTGGAGGATCGTCTTGCCCAGTCCTTCCGCCGTTTTCAAAACGATGTTGCCGGTGAATCCGTCGGTGACGACCACATCCACCTGGTCCGCAAAAATATCCGTGCCTTCGACGTAGCCGATGAAGTTCAACTCCGACTGTTTGCACAACTCCGCCGCCTGCTGCGTGAGGTCGGTGCCTTTGAATTCCTCGCTGCCGTTGCTCAGGATACCGACGCGCGGTTTGGCGATGCCGAGCATCTCCCGCGCGTAGGTGGAGCCGATGAGGGCGAATTGAAACAGATGCAGCGGCTCGCACTCAGGATTTGCGCCCGCGTCGAGCATGACGAAGTGGCCTTTCACTGTCGGCATCACCGTGACGATGGCCGGGCGTTTGACGTGTTCGAGACGGCCGAGGCCGAAGGTCGCCGCCGCCACCAATCCGCCGGTGTTGCCGAGCGAGACCACCGCGTCCGCCATCCCGTCGCGCACCAAAGCCACGGCGCGCACGACGCTGGAATCTTTCTTGCGGCGGATGGCGGTGAGCGGGTTGTCCTCCATCGTCAGCACCTGGGTGGCGTTGACGACTTCGACACGGGGATCGGCGCAACTTTGTTGCTGGAGCGCGGCGCGGACTTCCGCTTCCGCGCCGACGAGGAAAAGTTTTTCGATGCGCTCGTGGCCGGGCGACGTGAGCGCGAGTTTGACCCCAGAAACGACGACGCCACAACCGTGGTCGCCGCCCATGACGTCAACAGCGATGCGCATAAAACAACAAGAGCGCGAAGAGAAATACTCGTCCGCGCTCTTGGGGCAAAGGGAAATTACGCGCTGGCCTTGATGGTCAGGACTTGGCGGCCCTTGTAGTAGCCGCAGGCCGGGCAGACGCGATGGGGCCGGTAGGCCGCCGCGCACTGCGGGCACGAGCTGAGTTGCGGCAGCGTGAGCACGCTGTTGTAAGCACGGCGCATCTTCATGCGGCTCGTCGAAGGTTTTCTCTTGGGAACGCCCATATCAGTTTTTCAGTTTCAGTTTGTCGAGTTCATCCCAAGCGGACGGCACTTCTTCAAACGCCACGCTCGGTTCCTTCCGCGCGGGCAGTTTAAGGCCGCCGCACTCCGTTTCACACAACGGATGTTGCGGAAGGGTGAGGAGAATGTCTTCCCGCACATAAGGTGTCAAGTTCACCAAATCGTTCGAGACACTCACCGCGTCCTCACCGGTCAGCGGCAGGTGGCAGGCCCAGTCCTCCATCCGCAGCGGTTGGCTGAACTTCTTCAGGCAGCGCACGCAGGTCAGTTCCAGCGGCAGCGACAGTTCGCCCCGCACGAGCAAGGCGTCGTCCAGGCTTTCCGCCGTCAGGTCGTAGGTCAGCGGGCCGGTGAACTGCACCAGGTCGTCCGCCCAGTCGAGTTCCAGTTCCGCGACCGGCAGTTCGCCGGCGAAGGGCAAGTCCTCGGTCTCAAGATGTCGGATGTTAAATGTCAGTGGCATGTTGGCCTCCGTTTCTGGGGGGATGAATAACGGGTCGGAGCGCACGCCGTCAAATGCGCGCCGCTCCAAGTCCGCAATTTCACTTAGCCAATTTCGTCTTCAACGCCGTCTCGACATGCGCCGGCACGAAGGCGTGGATGTCGCCGCCGAGGCGCACGATTTCCTTGATGATGCGCGAACTGACAAAGGTGTAGGTCTCCTTGGGCATCATGAAGATGGTCTCGACGCGCTCATTCAGTTTGCGGTTCATGAGCGCGAGCTGGAACTCGAACTCGAAGTCCGAGATGGCGCGCAGCCCGCGGATGACGGCCTGCCCGCCGCACGCCTCCACGTAGTTCACGAGCAGCCCGTTGAACGAGTCCACCTTGACGTTCGGCAGCCCGCGCACGGACTCGCCGACCAGCGCCACGCGCTCGTCGAGGCTGAAGAGCGGCTTCTTCCCCTCGTTGTTCGCCACGGCCACGATGACGTTGTCGAAGAGCTTGGTGGCGCGCTGCACGATGTCGAGATGGCCGTTGGTGAAGGGGTCAAAGCTGCCGGGATAAATCACAGTGCGCACGGGCGAAGCGTAGCGGGGCGCGGGAGATTTCCCATTGGAAAATTGCGCGGTGGGTGCCGTCGCGCGGCGACAAAAACTTAGTGGGGCAGGCGTCCCGCCTGCCTCCGTCCTTGGGCCGGCCCGGCTGAAGAACCACCAGCCGGGACGGCCAGTGGA
>JANNGC010000264.1:0-3607 GCA_031380445.1 Pedosphaera sp. | reverse complement strand
CCTTCCGCGAGCCGCGCGCGGACGGGGAGTCGTTGAGTTACTGGCTGCAGTTGGGTGTCAGTTCGGATCTTCTCAACCCTGCGGATTGGAAATCCCCCGAAAGCGAAGCGGCCATCCGCGAGATAGGGACAAAAGCCCTTCCTACGTTGCTCGCCAAACTGCGCGCCACCGATCCACCGTGGAAGGAAAACGTTTACGGATGGTTGAACAGGCAAGACATCTACAAGTTTGAACCCACTTGGGAACACGCGGAACGATCCCAAGGCCTGTATGGATTCATGGTCTTGGGCACCAACGCGCTTCCGGCCTTGCCCGAATTGGAACGCCTGTTCTGGAACACCAATACGAGTTGGATAGCCGGGTGCTCACTGGGACAGCTTGGCCTGCCGGCTCTGCCCACCCTCCGTTCTGGCTTCACCAATGCCGACAAATTGATCCGGGAGGCGGCACTTTACGGAACCCGCCCAACCAATCTGGCTGCGGTCACCCTGGATGACGTGCGCCCGTTGCTTCACGATCCCGAATATCACATTTCTTTGGTGGCGTTTTGGCGGTTGATGGAATTCGCGTCACGAAACGAGGCTACGGCACTGGCAATAGACATTCTACAAACCAACCGCACGCGTTTGCGAAGCTCGCCCCTCAATCAATTGGGCCGCGCCAATTTCGATACAAACAAGATCGTGCCCGTCCTGCTTCAGTTGGTCAGTGATCCAGACCCCAATCCACGATTCCGTGTCGGACTGACGAATGCCCTCAAAAAACTAGACCCCGTGGCTGCCGCAGCGGCGGGCATCAACACCAATCCGCCGCCGGTTTCCTTCGGACAACCGGGCGGGCGTGGGCGTGGACGTGCGCCCGCCGGGACGAACGCCTCGCCGAAACTCTGACCAAAGCGGCGCGGGAATCTCCCTTTGTCAAAGCCGGGCGCGCTGTAGTAAGGTCTGCCCATGTCAGCGACCCCAGAAGCCATCGCATTCGAGAGCGCCCTCCGGCCTGTGCTGCAAATCGTCCTGCCGGACAAAGCGGAGGCGCTGCTGAATTTCCGTCCGTCTTCCGAGTTGCAGAACCGCATCGAATCACTCGCTGCCAAGTCCACCGAAGGCGCGCTGACCGAACCCGAGCGAGCCGAATACGAAGGCTACGTGCGCGCGAACAAATTTGTCGCCATCCTGCGCCGTCAGGCGCGGCAGATGGTTGCGCCGATTTCCTGACCGATGAATCCCGCGACGAGAGCCGCGGTCCGGGAACGCGCCGGCCAGCGGTGCGAATACTGCCAGTTGCATCAGGAGGATTCGCCGCTGGCGGCGCTCCACGTTGAGCACATCATTCCACGCTTTCACGACGGCTTGGATGAATTCGACAATCTGGCGCTCGCCTGCATTGACTGCAATTTGCACAAAGGCCGAACCTCACCGGACTCAACCCGGAGTCCGGCCAGGTCACGGAACTGTTTCACCCGCGCCGCCAGCGGTGGGAGGAGCACTTCGCCTGGCGCGGGATTTACATCGTCGGTCGAACCGCAGTCGGGCGGACAACGGTACGCGTGCTGCGGATGAACTCGGAAGATCAACTGGCCTTGCGCTCGACTTGATTTCAATGCGCGCGCAAAAACTTTTTCCCGCCCCGCTATTCCTGCTACCTTCCGCGCTACGAAAATCGAATGAGGACGGGCCTGGCTCGTCCTTCCAAAAGCAAAGTTGAAAGCACTCATTGAAACAGCCGGGCGGCGGACGGAGCGGGTCTTCCTCATCGGCGTGGAAATTAAAAGCCGCACCGCCGGAGAGGTGCAGGAATCGCTGGAGGAATTGTCCGAACTCGCGCAGACCGCCGGCGCCATCGTCGCCGGCACCGGCACGCAAAAAGTTGAGAAGCTGAACGCGGGCACCTTCATCGGCAGCGGCAAGGCCGAGGAATTTGCGCAGGAGTGCAAGGCGCTCGCCGTGGACACCATCATCTTCGACGACGAGCTGACCGGCGCGCAGACGCGCAACTTGGAAAAGATTTTTGAGTGCAAGATTCTCGACCGCACCGCGCTCATTCTCGACATCTTCGCGCAGCGCGCCCGCACGCGCGAAGGCAAGCTTCAGGTGGAACTCGCGCAGCTCGAACATCTGCTCCCGCGCCTGACGCGCTACTGGGGCCACTTGTCGCGGCAAGGCGGCGGCATCGGCATGAGGGGCGGCGAAGGCGAATCCCAGCTCGAAGTGGACCGGCGCAAACTGTCCGAGCGCATTGACAGCTTGCGCGAGGAACTCGCCAAGGTCGTGCGTCATCGCTCCACGCAGCGCGTCGGGCGCAAGCGCAACGAATGGCCGCTCGCCTCCATCGTCGGCTACACCAACGCGGGCAAGTCCACGCTGCTCAATAAACTCACCGGGGCCACCGTGCTCGCGGAGGACATTCTGTTCGCCACGCTCGATCCCACCACGCGCCGCCTGCGCCTGCCGACGAATCAAAACGTCTTGCTCAGCGACACCGTGGGTTTCATCCGCAAGCTGCCGCACGGACTTGTCGAGTCCTTCAAGGCCACGCTAGAAGAAGTCATTGAAGCCGATCTGCTGCTGCACGTCGTGGACATCAGCCATCCGCAGGCCGACGAGCAAATCGCGGCGGTGAACGCGGTGCTCGAAGAACTGGGCGCGCTGAACAAGCCGACGCTGATGGTCTTCAACAAGATCGACCGCTTCCAGATGAGCGGCGAGTTCGCGCGCTATCGCGAAAAGTTCCCGAACGCCGTGGCCATCTCCGCGAAGACGGGCGAAGGCATCGAGCCGCTGCTGGGCGAGCTGAGTTCCGCGCTGCGGCCCATCCGCGAGTTTGTGGAACTGAAAATCCCGCACGACCAGCCGCAAGTCATGGCGCGCTTGCACGCCGTGGCGCAGGTGGTGGAGCGTGATTACAAAGGCAAGCTGGCGAAGTTCAAGGCGCGCATCCCGCCGCATCTGCGCCGCGAGTTCGAGCCGTTCATCGCGGCGGAGCTTTAGGAACGCGGACTTTCCAGTCCGCAGCAAGCCACGAATTCAGGGCGGTTCACTCCATGCCCACACCGTCCGCCTTCACACGTTGCTGCGGACTGGAACGTCCGCGCGCCGTGCGCGCTGGCGCTCCGGAAAATTTTCGATAAACTCCCGCCATGCTGACATCAGTTCACACCATGAATTTGAAAATTGCCTCGGTCATTGCTGCGCTGAGTTGCGTCGTGTCGTTGCACGCGGCGGACTGGCCGCACTGGCGTGGGCCGGATCGCAACGGCATTTCCTCCGAGACCAAGTGGAGCGACTCATGGCCTGCCGCCGGGCCGAAGGTCGCTTGGAAGGCGCAGGTCGGCTTGGGCTACTCGTCGTTCGTCGTCGTGGGCGGACGCGCCTTCACCGCCGGTCACGCGGAGGAGAAGGACACGGTGTTCTGCTTCGATGTGAACACGGGCAAGATCGTGTGGCAGCATTCGTATCCCTCGGAACTCGGCGACAAGTATTTCGACGGAGGCACTACGGGCACGCCCACGATGGATGGTGACCGTGTGTTCTGGTTGAGCCGCTGGGGCGATGCGTTCTGCTTCAACGCGGCGGACGGTAAAATCATCTGGACGAAGAATGTGCAGAAG
>JANNGC010000197.1:0-2586 GCA_031380445.1 Pedosphaera sp. | reverse complement strand
GCCGTTGACGGTGCCGAGGACTTTGCCGTTTGCGTTGAAGCGCACCGCGCTGCCCCACGCGGGGAAGACCCGCGCGATGCCGTTGGTCTGCACGTCCCAGAAGGCGGCGGTGCCATCATGTTGGTCGTAGCAGAAGTATTTTCCATCCGGCGTGAAGGCGATGGCTCCGTAGGGGAAGGTTTGCAGAAGTTCGCCGTCGCTGACGCGCCAGAGTTTGGCGGTATCATCGGCTCCGGAGGAGCCGAGCAGGGTGCTGTCAGGCGAAAACTCGACGGCGCGAACAGATTCATGAGGTTCGTCCCCGTATGAAATAATACCGGCGCTGGTGTCGGCATGATGCAGAGTCAGGGAACCATCTCGTCCCTTTGCTAAGTAAAGACCGTTTGCTGAATAATCTGCGTACCCAAAACCGGCACCGGGGAAAGGGGTTTGCGAATGGAGCACATATCCGTCACTGACGCGCCATGCTCGGTTGGCTCCGTCGCCGTTTCCACCGAAAATCCGACTCCCGTCCGGCGAGAACGCCAAAGCTATGGCACCGTTTTGCCCAAGGTTGAAGGATCGAATCAGCGCTCCGTTGGTGATGCTCCACAACCGAATCGGCCCGTTGTAATTGCCAGCCGCCACCGTTGTTCCGTCCGGGCTGAACCGGGTGGCCGCCCCCCAACTTGTGCTCTGATTGGTCTTCCAAATGGTCTCTGGCGATGTTGCGGCTTTGGCACCCGGCAGCAGAACCATAAACATGCAGCAGTAGATGAGCTTCAAAGTTTTCATGTGAAATCCTTTCAATGGAACAGTGAAATAACGTCCTCGTAATCCCCAACGTCCCTGGTCGGGAGCGGCTGCCCCTTGCGGTCGTAGCCGATGACGTGGAGAGAGTTCGAGCCGGAGATGAGGTTAGGCGTGATGCTCCAACCGGAGGGCGTGCCGGTGGAGCCGGGGATGATTTCGCCCACGGTGTCGTCATCTTGGGCGGTGAAAATGGCGGGACGATACGGCCCGGTCTGGCAGTCCACGGTGCCGTAAAATTCCACGTAAGCTCCCCAGCCAGCTGCGTACTTCACCACCGTGCCGCCTTCGATGATCAGGTCCGTGAGCGAGACCGGGTCGGAGACGAGATAGGTGGTGTCGGCCTGGAGCGTGAGCGGATCGGTCTGCGAGTTCATCACCGCGTAATCGAGCACAAGTCCGTGCGCGGGCGCGACGGCCTTCATGTCGAAGGCGAGGCGCACGGGCGTGGCCGTGCGGGCGGAGGGAGGGAAAAGGGTGGCGAGCTGCGCGAGGCGCGAGCGGGCCGCGTAGGGGACGACGTGAGGAGGATCCATCTGTTTCTGCCCGAGCAGTGCGAGACTCCTCACGTCGTCTCCTACAAAGTTGATGGGGAGGACTGGATCAGCCAAGGGCCAGCCGGGGGGACGCTGCGGGAGCGCGGCCTGGCGGTCGGGGAGTTCATCCAGTTCCTTCTGCACGCGCGGCAGGCGCACGCTCTCGATGAGATAGCTGCGCGCGGGATTTTCTGTCCGCAACCACGTCTTCGACACCGGCGGGCCGTGGTGCCGCCGCGCCGTGGCGTCGAGCGAGAACGCGGTGCCGCGTCCGATCCGCATCAAGCCGAAGCGCAGCGTCTCATCCGTCAAGCCGTCCACGGAGCGCGCGGATTTCTCCGGCGCGGGCGCGTCGCCTTCATGCCAGACTTCGAGCAGCGTGGTGGCGGTGTCCAAGCCGTAGTCCTCCGGCGGCGGCAGCTTCTCGCGCAGGATCACATCGGACTCGAAACCGGCCTTGGTGTAAGTCACGCGCACATCCGCGCGCACGCCGGTGAAGGCGGCGGGATACAGCACTTCGTTCGGCGGAAACAAAATGCCCTCCGCGTCGCGCACCGGCGCGAGCACCACGCTGCGGCCCGAGGCGGTGTCGGTGTAGGCGAGACAGACGGGGCGGAACTTGAGCACGCGCCGGTCGGCGGTGCGGATTTCAATCGCGCCCGGCGTGTTGATGTTCCCGGTGAGAAAAACTTGATGCGGCCCGCGCGTCGCCGCCGCGCCCGTGGGCGTGACCGCGAACTCCGCGCGCGACTCCTGCCACTGGCCGTTCTCGAAGTAGTGGAGGCCGGTGGCGAGTTCAGTGAAGCCAGCGGGACGGTTGACCGTGCGCCCGTCCGGCAAGGTGACGAGACGTTCGCGCTGCCAGACCCGGTGGTGCGCGCCGCGCGCCGTGACCGTGGGCGGCTCCGGGGAAGATTTCTCAGCCGCGTTTTGCGCCGGAGCTTTCATGCCGGAGAAAATCAGCAGCGCCGCAGCGACGACCGCGCCGTGGAGAAGACCGCGCCGTGGAGAAGACCGCGCCGTGGAGAAGACCGCGCCGTGGAGAAGATGAAATTATTCATGGCCTGCCAATTGTTGTTCCCGAGTATGGGAGGCATGAGGCTCCTCCCGCGCGGGAAAGTCAAGGGCGGGTTTGGCTGGGCGTGCCGGCAGCGCGCTCCGTCAGGGCGAGAGCACGCGGTAGAAACGCATCGGGTAATTCGTGCCGTCGAAGTCGAGGAACTGATACACGCCTGCGCCGTCCGCCGTGTTGGTGAGAATG
>JANNGC010000436.1:0-4238 GCA_031380445.1 Pedosphaera sp. | reverse complement strand
TTCACCGCAGAGACGCAGAGGCGCAGAGAGGAGAAGACAAGCAGGCCGCAACATCGCTCGGCGAATCCTGAAAGGATTCAGATAATCCAGCCCAGCGTTGCGCCGCCGAGGCGCTACGCTGGGTGGGTGATGTGATGAGGTCATCAACCCTGTAAGGGTTGAATCAGGGTGGACGGTGGCGGAGGTGATGCAACCCTTGCAGGGTTGGGGAAAATGTTTTGTCTCGTGAACCCAGGGTAGCCTCGCCGACTCGGCAACCCTGGGCTGGAGGATTCAATCCTTTCAGGATTGGCCAGCGGCCTACCCCAAACTCAACGCCCCGCCCTCGCACAGCGACTTCTTGCCGAAGGTCTCGATGCGATGACCGACGGCGTGGGCCAGCGCGAGATGCAGGCGGTTGTGCGCGGTCTTCTTGAAGTCGTGCGCGCGGCCCATCTGGAAACCAAACCCGCCGCCGAGCAGCACGAAGGGAATGTTGTCCAGCGTGTGCGAGTTGCCCTTGCCCAGCTCGTTCGTCCACACGATGAGCGTGTGGTCGAGCATCGAGCCTTCGCCACCCGGCTCCGGTGTGCTCGCGAGTTTGTCGGCGAGATAACGCAGTTCGCCCGCGAACCAGGTGTTGATCTTCGTGAGCTTCTCGATGGCTTCCACGTTCTTATCCGGCTCGTGCGAGAGCGCGTGGTGGCCGTCGTTGATGTCGAGCCACTTCATGCGCGCCGAGCCGACGGACTTGGTGTATTGCAGCGTGGCCACGCGCGCCATGTCGTTCACGAAACTGTTCACGAGCAAATCAATCTGCATGCGGCTCAGGCGCGGCACGTTGTCGTTCTGGTCGGCAATGCCCTCGGCAAACGTCGGCGGCGCGACGCGGAGCTTTTGCGCAGAGGCGATCTTAATTTCCTTCTCCATCTGCTTCACCAGCGACTGATGCTGGTCAATCAAGCGCCGGTCTTCCGCGCTGATGAGCTTGCTGACTTTCTTCAAGTCCGCCTGCACGTCGTCGAGCACGCTTTGCAGGCTCTCCTTGTCCTTCAACTGCCCGTAGAGCTTCTGATACATCTGATACGGGTCGGAGACGGGCGCGACGGGCTGGTTCGGCCCGGCGTAGCTCATGCGCGTCCACGGATCGGCGCGGTCGGTGACGCCCACGCCGAATTCCAGCGAGCCAAAGCGCGTGCGCGTCTCTTCCTTGCTCTGAAAAAAGTTTTTGATCTCCTGATCAATGGAGATGCCACTCGCCCAGCCCGCCGGCGTGTCCGAGCCGCCCTGAATGTTGCCGGGAAAAAGTTCGATGCCCGTGAGCAGGCAGCTCATGCCGCGCATGTGGCCATCGCCGTCGCCGCGCACTTTGTTGCTCAGGCCCTTGAGCGTGAGCATCCGGTTTTTGTAAGGCGCGAGCGGTTCGAGAATTTTCTTCAGCTTAAAGTCCGCGCCAATTTCATCCGGCCAATACTCGGTCGGGATGGTGCCGTTCGGGCTGAACATCACCACCAACCGCTGGCGCGGACGCGCGGGCGCGGCCAGCCCGAGACTCGGCAGGCCGATGAGAAACGGCAGCGACGCGGCGGACAGGCCCACGCGCTTGATGAAGTCCCGGCGGTAAATGGCGTTCATGCGTTTGTTAATTCTTGAGTGAATGGACGCCCACGGACGGCAGAGCTTCAAGCCAAGTTTTGCAACATAGGAGCGCGGACCGCCGAGTCCGCGTGTTCATCAGTGGAACGCCGATTTTGAAATCGGCGCTCCGTTCAGGCGCGCGGTGCGGCCTTGGGATTTTCCCCAGCCGGTTCGTTGGCGGATGATCGCGCGGACTCGGCGGTCCGCGCTCCGCGCAGGAAGCATCCGCTACTTCGCACTGGCGCGCGGCTTCTCCACGCCCTGCAACGCCGCCGTGGTTGCGATGTTGACCAGCAGTTGCTGCACGTTGAAGCCGGATTTCTCGAAGGACTCGCGCAACCGGTCCGGCACGTCGAAACCGTAGGCGAGCATGGGCTGCTTCACCGCGCTGTGGAACAACTGCTCGATGAACGCCGCGTGCGCGTGCTCGCTCTGCACGGCGAACTCCGCCACGTCGCGCGCGCCGGTGAGCTTCACCGCCGTGCCGTCGTCGGTGATGTATTCGCTGGCGGCGTTCACGGGTTTGCCGTTCTCGCGGGTGCGGAATTTTCCGACTGCGTCGTAGTGCTCCAGGCTGAAGCCGAGCGGGTTGATGACGGAGTGGCAGCCTTGGCACGCCTGCGGGCGCGTCAGCTCCACAATCTTTTCGCGCATCGAAAGGTTCGCGGGGAAATCCGCCTCATTGAAAGCCACCGCCACGGGCGGAGCCTTGAGCGCGCGGCCCACGATGTTGCGTGTGAGAAATACACCGCGATGAATGGGCGAGGAATTTTTCTGATAAGCGAACGCCGAGAGCAGGAACGGATGCGTGACCACGCCGGAGCGTTGTTCAGGATCGAACTTCACTTTCATGAATTCATCGGCGGCGTTGGTCGCCACGCCGTAGAATTGCGCGAGCCGGTTGTTCAGCGGCAGGTAATCGGCGAGGAGCAGTTCGCGGTAATCAGAGCGTTCGCTCCAGACCACGCCATCAATGAAGAGGTTCAGCGACGTGCGAAGATCAGAGACAAGGTCGGGCGTGAACTCGGGATACATCTTCGCATCCTTGGAAAAATCCTCGGAGTGATTCACCTGCAACCATTGGTGGAGGAAGACGCGCATCTTCGCGCGGGCGCGCGGGTCCGTGAGCATCCGGCGCGATTGCGCGACGACTTGGTCTGTGGTGCGCAGTGCGCCCTGCGCGGCGGCTTTGGCCAGCGCGGCGTCGGGCACGGAATCCCAGAGCGCGAAGGAGAGGCGCGACGCGACGGCAAAGTCATCGGGCTTCGCGCTATCGAGTCCGAGGTAGAGGAACTGCGGAGACTTGAGCGTGAGGAGGACGACGCGCTTCACCGCGTCCTCCAACTGCGGCGCGGTTTTGAACTGCTCGGCGACGATCAGCTTTTTCTGCTCCGCCGTGAGCGGACGGCGGAACGCGGCAGCGGCGAACTGTTCGCAGAAGAGTTGCGCTTTCGCCGCACGATTGGTGGCGGTCGTCTTTGTCCCCGCGTAACGGTCGAGGTTTTTGATGATGTGGTTTGCCGCCTCGATGGCGGCGAAAGTCGTCGCCTCATCCCAAGCCTTCGATACTGCGGTGCCGCGCGCGTAGCCCACGCTGCTGTCGTCCGGCGGAAACGGCGTGCTGATGACGAAAGTCGGTGCGACGCGCGCGGTGGACAGACTGCGGGCCTCGATGATTTCCTCCGAGCCGTGCGGCTGTTTCCAGAGCAGCGCCACGGACGCTTTCTTGTCGCGCGGGGCTTTCGAGCATTCCAGCCGCAGCGAATACGCGCGCCCGCCGATGAGCCGCAACCGCGCTTTGTGTTCGGTGATGTCGCCGGAGGCCACGCTGGCGTCGATGAGCGGCTCGTCGTCGTTGTTGATCCAGAGGCGCACGCCGTTCGGAGTCTGCACGATGAACTCGTATTCACCCGTCTCGTCGGCGAAGACCGAACCACGCCACGACATCGAAAACTCATTCGTCTTCGGCGGCGCGTTGGTGCTCTGGGCGTCGAAGGGCGTGCGCTGGGTGAAATCAAAACTCACCTCGCGATCCACGCGGTCGATGTTCTTGCGGCTGTTGCGCAGCGGGCCGCGCGGCTGGTAGCTGGCGCGCAGGCCGCGCTCGGCGCCAAATGCGCTCTCGCCGCCGGTGAACGACCGCAGCAGATCGGCGACGGCGTTGGCGTATTGGAGATTGGTCAGGTGAACGAGTTCGATGCGCGCGGGATTTTTCTTCGCGCGCGCCTCGCGGGAGTAGAACGCGTCGTGGATGTAGCGCGACACGGCCTCGACTTCCGAGCCGTTGATTTTGTCGGCGTTGTCCTCCGGCATGTTGCGCTCGATGTAGCGCGTGAGTTTCTCCAGCGCCCAGTCGCCGTGCAGGCCGTCGGCGTATTTGTCCTTCACGCCTTCGCCAGTTTTGCCGTGGCAGCTCGCGCATTCCTTGCGGTAGAGGGCGCGGCCGTCCGGCAGCTTGGCCGCGCCGAATGACACGACCGTGCCGGTGAGAAAAACCAGCGCCAGCGTCACGAGTCGGTTCAGCCAATGAATTGACATGGATTGTTTATCGGGCTTGCGAACGCTGGCTTGACGGGAAAATCGCGGGAGATATTCGAGGCCGGGAAAAAGCGGCGCTAAAG
>JANNGC010000083.1:0-3549 GCA_031380445.1 Pedosphaera sp. | reverse complement strand
TGATTACGAACACGCGGACTCGGCGGTCCGCGCTCCGACAGCTTCACAAGCCCTCCAACTGCCTCGCCATAATCATGCCGCAGTGTGTCTCCCGGAATTTTTCCCGCGCGCTTCGCCGGAGTGTGCGGGCATTGAGCGATGATTGCGGACACACACTTCACGGCCACGAAAAAAGGGTCACTGAATCGTGACGGGCGCGCCATTCGCACGACATAGGCATCCTGCAACTTGTCGCCCATGAAGATTCTCCTGACCGCAACACTGCTTGGTCTCGCGCTCGCGACCGCGAGTGTGGCCGCCGATTCAGCGAACAAACTTACCGACACACGCGCCACGCTCGAAGAGTGGGTCAAGGCGCGGCAGTTGATTTCCAAGACGCGCACCGACTGGCAGGGCGACAAGGAAACCATCGAGCAGACCACGCTGATGATTCAGCGCGAGTTGAAGCAGCTCGACGAACAGTTCACCAAGCTCTCCACGAACAACACGCAGGTGGAGAAGGAACGCCTTGAAGCCGAGGCGCTGCTCAAGACGTCGCAAGACGCGCTCGCGCCGGCGGCGCAGTTCGCCACCGAGTTCGAAAACAAGATGCGCGCGCTGGCTCCGCGCCTGCCGACGCCGCTCCAGAACATTCTCAAGCCGCTGCTCGCGCGTCTGCCCGCCGATACCGCGACCACGAAGATGAAGGCCACCGAGCGCGTGCAGGCGCTGGTCGGCATCCTCAACGAGTTGGACAAGTTCAACAACGCCGTGACCATTTTCAGCGAGAACCGCAAGAATGACAAAGGCGCGGAGGTATCCGTGGAGACGGTTTATGTAGGACTGGGCGCGGCCTACTTCGTGAACGACGCGAATGATTTCGCTGGCACCGGCGCGCCCGGCGCGGCGGGCTGGGAATGGAACTCCAAGCCGGAACTCGCGACGCACATCCGTGAAGTCATCCGCATCTACCGCAACGAACGTCCGGCGAAATTCGTTTCGCTGCCCGTGACCATCAAGTGACCGCTGTGATTTCCCAACCTCAATTTCCAAAACGCATGAAGCAACTGGTTCCTCTCATCATCGTCTCGCTCGCGCTGAGTTCCGGCCTGAGTGTCCGCGCGCAGGATTTGGCCGCCGTGTCCTCCGGCGTGACCACGGATTTACAAAAGGCGCTCACCGATCTCGCGGACGCGCGCAAACAGGTCGAGGCCGAACGCCTGCCGATGGCGCGCACGCTCACCGAACTCGAGCAGAAGCTCATTGATCGCAAGGCCGAGTATGCGAAGGCGCAACGCTTCCAGGACAACCAGTTGGTGGAGTTGAACCAGCTCAAGTCGGAGGCGCGGCGCGCTTCCGACGAAGTGAAATACATTGATGCGCTGATGACCGAGTACGCCAAGGCCTTCCGCTCGCGCCTGAGTTTCATCGAGGAGCCGCGCCATGTCGCGATGTTCGACGCGGTGGAAAAGTCCGCCGTCGCGCCCGACCTCGCGCCCGCGCAACGCTTCGCACAGCGCACCGTGTTGCTCACCACTTCGCTCACGCGCGCCGAGGCGGCGCTGGGCGGCGAATTGTTCGATGGCCGCGCGCTCGATAAGCAGGGCACAGTGCAAAAGGGCAAGGTCGCGCTCATCGGCCCGGTGGCGGCGTTCGCGGATGCGTCCGGCCAGACGGCCGGTCTGCTCCAGCAGGTGATGAACAAGACCGACCCTTCGGTCGCGGATGTGGACGAAGCCATCGCCACTTCCAGCCGCAAGTTGGCGACGACCGGCAGCGGAGATCTCGTGCTCGATCCCACTTTGGGCAATGCCTTCAAGCTCTCGGCGCTCAACGAAAGTCTCTACGAAAAAATCGCGGCGGGCGGCTGGGTCATGGCTCCGCTGCTGGCGATGGGTCTCGCGTCCATTCTCGTCGCGCTCGTGAAGTGGTTCCAGTTCTCGCGCGTGCGGCTCGCGACCGAGAAGGATTTGCAGACGGTGTTGCGCCATGTCGAAGCGAACCAGCAAGACAAGGCGCTGGCCCACGCCCGCGCCATTCGCGGCTACTCCGGGGATTTGCTCGCCACCGCCGTCGAGCATGTGGACGAGAAGAAGGAATACATTGAGGAAATCCTCTATGAGAAAATGCTCGCGGCGCGCACCAAGCTCGAACGCGGCCTCGCCTTCCTCTCGCTCACCGCCACGGTCGGGCCGCTGATGGGTTTGCTCGGCACGGTCATGGGCATGATCGCGACCTTCAAACTCATCTCCAGTTTCGGCAGCGGTGATCCGAAGGTGTTGGCCGCCGGCATTTCCGAGGCGCTCATCGCCACGGCCTCCGGAATGGTGGTCGCGATTCCCGCGCTGCTGCTGCACGCGTTCCTGAGCCGCAAGTGCAAGGGCATCATCGGCAGCATGGAGCAGACGGCCGTCGGCTTCATCAACGGTGTGCCGAACGAGGACAAAACTTTCGCCTGATCCAGCACTCCCATCCCAAGGAAACTTATGATCGAAACACTCCAGAAAATGTTTCACGCCTGGGAGTCGGGCGGCTGGGTCATGCCGGCGCTCGCGCTGCTCGGCATCGTCATGTATTCCTCGGCGGCCCACCTGCTGCTGAAGCTGTATCATCGCGGCCTGACGAAAGCGTCGGACGCGGATTTGCGCCTCTGGGTGAGCAAGCCCGAGGCAGCGCCAAAGAATGTCCGCGAACTGATCCGCTACACGCAGGATGAAGTGCATTCACTCGCCGACATCGAGGGACGCTTCGCCGAAGTCGAGGCCGCGAAAGTTCCGGACGTGGATCGCCGCATCGCGTTCCTGAACGTCATCGTGGTTTCCGCGCCGCTGTTTGGATTGCTCGGCACGGTCGGCGGCATGTTGCTGACCTTCAAAGCGATTGGCGTGGGCGGCAGTTCCACCTCGGACATCATCGCCAAGGGCATCAGCGAGGCGCTCGTGGCCACGCAGACCGGCATGATGGTGGCGATTCCCGGCTTCATGCTGGCGCACGTCGCCAAGCGTTGGCGCAATGAATACGTGTCGTTCGTCGCGCGCTTGGAGGGTGTGACGCTGCGCTACTTCCGCCCCGAGTTCCGCGGCATGACCCGTGTCATCACGCGCCCCATGACTCCTCCTCCGGCGACGTCCGGCACTGTGAACACTCGTCCCGCGCTGGCATGAGATTTCGACGCGAACTGAGCGAGCCGGACGAGCACACGGAGCTGAACCTGATTCCGCTCATTGACGTGATCATGTTCCTGCTCATCTTCTTTATCTCGACCACGAGCTTCATCGAGGAGCCGGGCGTGAAGGTGGACAAGCCCAAGGCCGTGACCGCCAAACAACTCGAGAAGAACAGCATCATCTTCGCCGTCACCGCCGACGGCAAAGTGGCCTACGGCGGAAAAGAAATCGGCCTCGGCGGCGTGCGCCCGACCGTGACCCGCCTCTGCACGAAGGAGAAACTGCCCGTGGTCATTCAGTCCGACGTGAACACGCTCTCCGGCATGGTCATCCGCGTGATCGACGAGGCGAAACTCGGCGGCGCGAAAGACGTGAGCCTCGCCACGGACAAGGGCTGACCAGT
>JANNGC010000142.1:0-4422 GCA_031380445.1 Pedosphaera sp. | reverse complement strand
GTCGCTCATCAAAGAGCAGGGACTCATTGACGACCTCCAACTGGATGAGGTGATTCAGGAGCAGGCGCGCAGCGGGAAAAGTTTTTCGCAGGTGCTGCATGATTTCGGCATCGTCGAAATCGAGACGCAGTTGGCCATCATGGCCGCGCATCTCGGCACGGAAGTCGTCAACCTCGACGACAAGGAACTCGCGCCCGAACTCGTCGCGCTGATTCCTGCGTCCACGGCGCGGATGTATCAGTGCGTGCCGGTGGCGGATTACGGTTCGGTGCTGCAAGTCGCGTTAGCCGATCCCTTGAACCCGGCGGTGGTGGATGAACTCGGCTTCGTGGTGCGGAAGGAAGTTCAAGTGCTCGTCGGCGATCCCACGCAAATCGCCAAGCTGATTGATAAGCACTATCCCGAAGACGGCGGCAGCATGAGCGAGGCGCTGGCGGGACTCGACGACGAGGACATCGCGCGCGAAGCCGCCGAAGGCACGGAAGCGGCGGCCGCAGAACTCGCGAACGAAGCGCCGATCGTGCGGTTCGTGAACCTCGTTCTCTACCAGGCGGTGCAGGACCGCGCGAGCGACATTCACTTCGAGCCGTTCGAGGACGAGTTCAAGATTCGTTACCGCGTGGACGGCGCGCTCTACGAGATGACGCCGCCGCCGAAGCATCTCGCGCTGCCGATGATTTCGCGCATCAAAGTGATGGCGAATCTCAACATCTCCGAGCGCCGTCTCCCGCAGGACGGGCGCATCAGTTTTCCCATCGCCGGCAAGCCGATTGATTTGCGCGTGTCGTGCCTGCCGACGCAGTTCGGCGAGTCGGTGGTGCTGCGTATTTTGGATCGCTCGGCGGTCAATCTCGACATCGAGGCGCTGAAATTTCCCAAGTACCTTTTCGATTACGTCAACGAGGCGATTCTTCAGCCAAATGGCATTTTCATCGTCACCGGCCCGACCGGCTCCGGCAAAACGACGACGCTCTACTCGTGTTTGCGGAAGGTGAACACGATTGACACCAAGCTGCTCACGGCGGAAGACCCGGTGGAATACGACATCGAGGGCATCATGCAGGTGGCGATCAACGAGGCCGTGGGCATGACCTTCGGCAAGGCGTTGCGCGCGTTCCTGCGCCAGGACCCGGACGTGATCATGGTCGGGGAAATGCGCGATTTGGAGACGTCGCAGATTGCGATTCAGGCGTCGCTCACCGGCCACTTGGTTTTGAGCACCTTGCACACGAACGACGCGCCCGGCGCGGTGACGCGTCTCGTGGACATGGGCGTGGAGCCGTTCCTGATTTCCTCGACGCTGCAAGCCGTGCTCGCGCAACGCCTCGTTCGCACCGTGTGCAAGAAGTGCCGCACGCCGTTCGAGCCGACGGAGAGCCAGTTGACGCTGCTGAATCTTTCGCCGCACGACATCGGCGACAAAGTTTTCTATTACGGTCGCGGCTGCAACGTGTGCAACGACACCGGCTACAAGGGACGCAAAGGCATTTACGAGCTGCTCGTCGCCACGGATCCGATTCGCAACCTGATCAACGAGCGCGCGCCGTCCGTGGTCTTGCGGCAGAAGGCGGTCGAAATGGGCATGGTGACGTTGCGGGAAGACGGCTTGCGTGGCATCTTCGACGGCGATACAACCATTGAAGAAGTCGTGAAATACACGTGACGGACATTGACCCGAACTGAGCTATGCCAAAATTTTCTTACGTCGCGATGGATTCCCGGGGGAAAGAAACCAAGGGGACGCTGGATGTCGCCAACCAAAACGAGGCCATCGGGCGGCTCAAGGAAATGGGCTACTTCCCCACCAAAGTCGTCCAAATGGACGCCTCCAAGGACAAAGGTCCGGCCAAGGCGGCGGGCGGCAAGAAAAAGGGCGGCGGCAACCTCAACATCAAGATTCCCGGCCTGAGCGGGAAGGTGAAGATGAAGGTGCTCACCATCTTCACCCGGCAGTTGGCGACGCTGGTGGACGCGGGCCTTCCGCTCCTGCGCGGACTGCGCGTGCTCGAACGTCAGGAACGCAATCTCACGCTCAAGGAAATCATCGGGAAAATCGGCCAGTCCATCGAGGGCGGCAGCACTTTCTCCGAAGGTTTGGCGCAGCATCCCAAGACCTTCAACAAGCTCTACGTCAACATGGTCAAGGCCGGCGAACTCGGCGGCGTGCTCGAAGTCGTGCTCGCCCGTCTCGCGGAGTTCCAGGAAAAGGCCATGAAGATCAAGGGCAAGGTCGTCGCGGCCATGTTCTATCCCGTGGCGGTGATGGTGGTCGCGGTGGCGATTCTCATCATTCTGATGGTCTTCGTCGTGCCGAAGTTTGAGCTGATCTTCAAGGACATGTTGCCCGGCCAGGATTTGCCGGCCTTCACCCGCCTCGTCCTCGGCATCAGCAACGTCATCAAGGATCACTTCCCCGCCACGGTGGCGGTGGTCATCGTGTTGGTTATCGCCTTCGTCCTCTGGAAGCGCACCAAGGGCGGTCGCTACATCGTGGACAAGGCGAAGCTCAAGATGCCCGTGCTCGGCCCCGTGTTCAGCAAGGTCGCCATCTCGCGTTTTGCGCGCACGCTCGGCACGCTCGTCAGCAGCGGCGTGCCGATTCTCCAGGCGCTCACCATCGTGAAGGAAACTTCCGGCAATGTCGTGGTCGGCGAGGCCGTCACGTCCGTTCACGAAAGCGTGAAGGAAGGCGAGACCATCACTGCCCCGCTCGAATCCTCCAACGTCTTCCCCCCGATGGTCATCAGCATGGTGGACGTGGGCGAGCAGACCGGCGCGCTGCCGGAGATGCTCATGAAGATCGCCGACAACTACGACGACGAGGTGGACAACGCCGTCGCCGCCATGACCTCGCTGCTCGAGCCGATCATGATCGTCTTTTTGGCCGTGGTCGTGGGCAGCATCGTCATCGCGATGTTCCTCCCGCTCATCCAGCTCATCAACGACATCGGCGATGAACCGGCCGGCAAAAAAGAGGCTGGCGAGTAAGAAATTCCCGGTTGGCGCAGTCAGCGCCCTTGACTAGCCCGGTTTCGTATGTAAATACATTGTGCATACAAAGCATGTGCGAAGAACTTACAGCGTATGGATTTTGACTGGAATAACCCTCCGTTCAATCTGAATGCCTCGCTCTCGTTGCGGGACATCGAAGAGTCGTTTGAAGACCCCTTCGCCGCCAAGCTGCTCCCCAGTTCCTCCCGGTTTTCCGTCCAGTCCCGCTTTGTGAACCTCGGCGTCTCCTCCAACGGGGCCGGGGTCTTCAGCGTCTACCGCACGAACGGCAAGACCTTCCGCGTCATTCACGCCCGCGCGTTCGAGCCGGAGGAGAAATTTTTCTACCAGCGCAAAGTGGATCAAACCCTTGGCCAGACATGAATGCTTTCTCGAATTGGGATGATGTGCCGATGTTCGACAACGAGCAGGCCGAGGCCGTGTTCTGGGCGGACAACCGCCCCGACCTGCGCCTCATGGAGTCCGCCGTCGTCGCTGGTACCGAGCTTTCCGACTCCGTCACCATCACGCTGCGCATTGACCCGCGGATGCTCGCGCGCATCAAGCGCCTCGCCCGCTCGCGCTACCTGAACTACCAGAGCATGATCAAGCAATGGCTCAGCGAACGGATGGAGGAGGAGCTGCGCCTGAATTTCCGCCCGAATGAAAACCGCAACCAGAATTCTTGAAATGAACCCCGCGCGCCCAGCAATGAAACGAGCCTTCACCATCATCGAGTTGCTGATGGTCATCGGCATCATGGCGCTGGTGGCGGGGCTGATTGTGGGGCTGGCCGGCGTCGCGGGCGACAGCAAGAAGATCAAACGCACCGAGGCGGAGCTGGCGAAGTTGGTGCTGTTGATCGAGCAGTACAAGATCAAGGTGGGCGTGTATCCGCCGGATAATCCCAGCGATCCGCAGGACAACTCCTTGCTCTACGAACTGGCGGGCGCGATCCGCACGAATGCCATCGGCCCTAACCCGATTTATCTGACACCCTTCGGCAGCATCACGTCCAATCAGATTTGGGCGGTGTGCGGCGGGGACGACGTGTTTCCTCCGTTGGAGCGGCGCGCGGGCCTGCTCAATGCCATAGACGCCGGGGCCGACACCAGCGAGGCCAAGGTGCATCGCATTCTCAAGGATGTGCGCCGAGACCAGACCAATTTCAACTCTGGCGCGGGCCACACCGCCCTCGTCGTGCCGGTGGACGACAAGAACGGGCAGAGGCCAAACCTTTGGCGCTATCGCGTCGGTAACTCCGCTAATTCCCACAACCCCGAGTCCTTCGACCTCTGGGTGGAAATCAAGCTCGGCACGACCAACGGCGTCGCCAAAACCAAAATCATCGGCAACTGGAAGAACTGAACATGAAAACGCTCCCTGCAAAAATCCCTTCGTCGCTCCGCCTGCCCGTCGCGTGGACGGATG
>JANNGC010000070.1:0-4977 GCA_031380445.1 Pedosphaera sp. | reverse complement strand
GGACATGGTGGACAGGTGCCGCCGGATGGCGGCAGCGTGGTTCGCTATGCCTTGGCTTGTGAATGATCTGATTTCTGTGCGCCTGGAGTTTGTCCATCTGGCCCGTCAGCCTGACGCCAATGTGCGGCAGTTGTGCCGTCGCTTCCGCATCAGCCCCACCGTGGGCTACAAGTGGCTGGAACGCTTTGCGTCTGGCGGCGCGAACGCGCTGGCCGACCGTTCGCGCCGCCCCGCACACAGCCCCAAACGGACGGCGGCGGAAGTGGAGGCGGCTGTGGTCGCGCTGCGCCGCGCGCATCCGGCCTGGGGCGCGCGCAAGCTGCGCCGCCGCCTGCTCGATCTCGGCCGCTCCGGCCTGCCCGCGACCAGCACCGTGAACGGCATCTTGCACCGGCACGGCCTCGTCACGCCGGAGGCCAGCGCGGCGGCCACGCCCTTCACGCGCTTTGAGCGGCCCGGCCCCAACCAGCTCTGGCAGGTGGATTTCAAGGGCCACTTCGCCGTGGGCGCGGGGCGCTGCCATCCGCTGGGCGTGCTCGACGATCATTCCCGTTACAACGTGCTGCTGGCCGCCTGCGCGGATCAAAAGGAGGGCACGGTGCAGGCTCAGTTGATCGGGGCCTTTCGCCGCCACGGGCTGCCCGACCAGTTGCTCTGGGACAACGGCTCGCCCTGGGGCTGCGGCGGCGAAGCTTATACCACCCTGGACGTGTGGGCGCTGCGCCTGGGCGTGCGGGTCAGCCACGGGCGACCCTACCATCCGCAGACGCAGGGCAAGGAGGAACGCTTTCACCGCACGCTCCAGGCCGAGGTGCTGGCGCACGGCGGCTGGAGCGACTGCACGCAGGTGCAGCGGGCCTTCGATGCGTGGCGTCCGGTTTACAACACGCAGCGCCCGCACGAGGCGCTGGACTTGGCCGTGCCGGTGAGCCGCTACCAGCCCAGCGCGCGCAGCTATCCCGAGACGCTGCCGCCCGTGGAGTATGCCGACGGGGTCGAGGTGCGGCGGGCGGATCAGAACGGCTGGTTCAGCTACCGGGGCCGGGAGTGGAAGGCGGGCCGCGCCTTCGCGGGCCAGCCCGTGGGGCTGCGCCCCACCGCGACCGACGGCGTCCTGGAAGTCATCTTTCTCACGCAGGTGCTCAAGGAACTGGACCTGCGCGAAAATCAAACCCGCCCGGTTCCCAAAATTTGAAACCATGACCACCCCATGTGTCCACCATGTCCCCGCACACCCGTCCACTATATCTCCGGTCTTTACACTCCGTGGAGGAGAGGGAGTCGGAAGCATCGGGTTTAAGAACGGGGGCAAGTTGCGCCCGGCAACCCAAAGAACCGAAATAACCGCTTGCATCGTGAATGCACGGTTTCTATGTTCCGCCCTCTTTTAGAGAAAGCTGAATATTTATGCGTCGTCCGAAGGGAATCAAAACGAAGAAGTCCGTGGCCAAGCGGTTCAAAATCACCGCCACCGGCAAAGTCATGCGCTCACGCGCCGGCAAGCGCCACTTGCTGCAATCCAAGAGCGCCAAGCGCCGTCGCGGTCTTGGCGGCACGGTCGTCACCGACAAAACGGACGTGTATCGCATCAAGCAGAACCTCCCGTTCACGCGCTGATTTTCATTTCACCACTTAACTTTTTAACGATTTACCGCCATGCGAGTTACTAACGCCGCCGCTTCCCGCAAACGCCGGACAAGAATGATCCGGGCCGCCAAGGGCTTCCGCCTGAAGCGCTCCAAACTTTACCGCTACGCCTCCGACGCCATTGATCATGGCCGTCAGTACGCCTACCGCGACCGCAAGGTGCGCAAGCGCACGTTCCGTTATCTGTGGCAGGCGCGCATCAACGCCGCCGTCCGTGAGTTGGGCCTGACCTACAGCCGCTTCATGGAAGGTCTCAAGGCCGCGCAGTGCGAAATTGATCGCAAGATTTTGTCCGATCTCGCGGCGCAGGACGCGCCGGCTTTTGCGGCGCTCGTGGAAGTCGCCAAGAAAGCGTTGAGCGCCAAGCCTGCGGCCACGCTGGCCAAGGCGTAACAGAATTCAGTTTCCAATCTCAACGGGCGACCATTCAATTGGCCGCCCGTTTTGTTTTTTTAATCGCTATGCCTTTGCTCGACGAAATTGAACCGCTGAAACAGGCCGCGCTTGCGGAACTGCGCGCCGCCGCCGATGCGCCCGCGCTGGAACAAACCAAGGGCGCGTGGATCGGGCCGAACGGCAAGTTCACCGCGCTAATGAAACAGCTCGGCACGCTCTCGAAAGAAGAGAAGCCGGTCGCGGGCAAACTCATCAACGCCGCCAAGGTCGAACTCGAAGCCACGCTCGCCGCGCGCCGCGAGGAGCTGGAACTCAAGGCCGCGCTGCCCACGGAGCCGACGGACTTCACGCTGCCGGGTCGCCGCCGCGCGCTCGGCAAGCTGCACCCGCTCACGCAAGTCACCGACGACATCGTGCGCGCGTTCCGCAAGATTGGTTTCGTCGTCGCGGATGGTCCCGAGATCGAAGACGAGTATCATTGCTTCGACTCATTGAACACGCCGGCGGATCACCCCGCGCGCGACACGCAGGACACGTTCTACGTGGATAACAACGTGCCGGGAGCGTCCCGCTCCCGCCCCGACGCCAGCGGGACGCTGGCGGTACGCTCGCTCCTGCGCACGCACACGTCCTCCGTGCAAATCCGCGTCATGCAGTCGCAGCCGCCGCCCATCCGCATCATCGCGCCGGGCCGCGTCTATCGTCGCGACAATGCGGACGCCACGCACAACCCGGCCTTCCAGCAGATCGAGGGACTCTACGTGGACAAGAACGTCACCGTCGGCGACCACAAGGGGCACGGTGGAATTCGTCTTCCAGCAGGTGCTCGGCGACGACGTGAAGCTGCGCTTTCGTCCGCACTACTTCAGCTACACCGAGCCGAGCCTGGAAATTGATTTCACCAACTCGCTCGTGAAGAAGCTCGGCAAGGACTGGCTGGAGATCGCCGGCTGCGGCATGGTGCATCCACAGGTTTTCGAAAACGTCGGCTACGATCCCGAAGTGTGGAGCGGCTGGGCCTTCGGCTTCGGCATCGAGCGCATCGCCATGCTCCGCTACGGCATCAACGACATCCGGCTGTTCTACGAGAATGACGTGAGGTTCCTAAACAGTTCTAAGTTGAATCCGGACGGAAAAAATGCCGAAGCCGAAGCCGCCGAGGCCGAGCGCGCCGCTTCGTTCGAGCAGAAGCAGAAGTGGAAGGAACTTCCGGGCAACCGCTACACGCCGGAGGAATTGAAGCTCATGACGGAAAATTTTGGCCCGTTCACCATCCACAAACGCCGCCGGAAGGTGATGTACATCGACTGATATGGCCCTGCCCAAGGTGAACGACTGGCCGGCGTTCCGTCGCCATTTGAAGCTGCTCTCGGAAACATTTCCTGAGCAGTTCGAGGGCTGGGTGCTGATCGGTGGCGGCGCGTGCTGGTTCTACCGCATGACGCTGGAGCGTTGGGCGGACGCTGGTTTTCCCGCGCCGCAGTTCTCGCCGGAACAGGAACGCGAGTGGTTGAGCAAGGACGTGGATTTCATGGGGCCGACCATCCAGGACGGCGAGGCGTGGTTCGGTGCGCCCTTCAAAGCCGAGACGCACACCATCACGTTTCAAGGCATCGAAGTGGATTTCTTGGAACAGGGCGTCCGACTGTCGCCGGTCGAGGCACGACGCAGCGCGCGCGAAGTGCGAACGCCTGATTTCATCTTTCGCGTGGCCGACGCCGCGCTGCTCTATGATGAAAAGCTCGCTGTGCTCAAACGGAAGGAACGGCCGCAAGACCGGCTGCACTTGCAGGTGTTGGAAGTGTTCATGAAGTGCGAATTCTGCCGCGAAGCCGAGTCGCCTGATGCTTTGGAAGCGGATGAGTGGGTGGAGCGGGCGCGCATCGTGAAGACTGCCGACCACGATTTCTTTTCTCACGAACTGGTGTTCACTGAACGGCTCAAGCGCGCAATCCGAGGGCTGGATCGTCGCGAGCATCGCGCGCTCAAACACTGGGCCAAGCATCACCTGCCCGGTTACACAGACTAACTTCTCATGAAAGTCACACTCAACTGGCTCAAACACTACGTGGATTTCGACTGGTCGCCGGAGGAACTCACCGAGCGGCTCACCATGCTCGGTCTCGAGGTCGAGGGCGTGCAGAAGGTCGGCGGTGAATATACCGGCATCGTCGTGGCAAAGGTCATCACGCGCGACAAACATCCGAACGCGGACAAGCTTTCGGTCTGCCGTGTGAACGATGGCACCGGTGAGCGCCAGATCGTTTGCGGCGCGCAAAATTTTCAGGCGGGTGACAAGGTGCCGCTCATTTTGCCGGGCGCGTCGCTGCCCATGAAGCCGGGCGACAAGGAGCCGTTCACCATCAAGGTCGGGAAAATCCGCAACGTTGAGTCGCACGGCATGATGTGCTCGGCTGCGGAACTCGGCCTGCCCGATGAAGTGGACGGACTGCTCATCCTCAAGGCCGATGCGAAGGTCGGCCAGCCGTTCGCCGAGTATCTCGGGCGCAGCGGCAACGACGTGGTGTACGATTTGGAGATCACGCCGAACCGGCCGGACTGGAACAGCGTCATCGGCATCGCGCGCGATATTGCGGAGCTCACGTTGAGTACGCTCAAGGTTCCGGAGGTGAACAGTCGCGACAATCCCCAGACTAAAATCCATCCATGAAAGTCACTTTCAACTGGCTCAAACAATACGTTGAATTCAACTGGTCGCCCGATGAACTCGCCGAACGGCTCACCATGCTCGGTCTCGAGGTCGAGGGCGTCCAGAAGCTGAGGGGCGAGTTCGATGGCGTCGTCGTGGCTCAGGTCATCTCACGCGACAAGCACCCGAACGCGGACAAGCTTTCGGTCTGCCGTGTGAACGATGGCACCGGTGAGCGCCAGATCGTTTGCGGCGCGCAAAATTTTCAGGCGGGTGACAAGGTG
>JANNGC010000066.1:0-9437 GCA_031380445.1 Pedosphaera sp. | reverse complement strand
GGCTCCTGATTCCGAAACCATCGAACTCACCGGCGACGAGGCGGACTTCGACAACCGCGTCTTCGTCGTCACGCCGCCGCGCGAGCAGATTGAAATTGTTTTCGTCGGCAATGACGTGGAGACCAATCCGCAGCAGCTTCTCTATTATCTCAAGCGCGCGTTCCCCGACACGGCCCAGCGCGAAGTGCGCGTGACCGTGGCGAAGCCGGACGCGGCCATTTCTGCGTCGCGTAACGCCAATCTTATTGTCCTCGGCGCGACGCTCACCGGCGACGCCTTGCGCGATGTCTCGAACCTGCTCACCAACGGCGCGGTCGTGCTGTGTCCGCTGCGTTCCGTCGGCGAAGCGGACAACGTGGCGAAGTTGCTCGGCACGCCGGTCACCGCCGAGGAGGCGGTCATGGCCAACGTGTCCAGCTACGCGATGTTCACCGAGATTGATTTCACACACCCGCTCTTCGCGCCCTTCGCCGACGCGCGCTTCAACGACTTCACCAAGATTCATTTCTGGAAAAGCCGGAAGGTGACGTTCGCCACGACCAACGCGCACACGCTGGCCAAGTTCGACAACGGCGCGCCCGCGCTCGCGCAAATCAACACCGGCAAGGGCAGCCTGTTCGTGCTCGCCTCGGGCTGGAATCCCGGCGACAGCCAGTTCGCGCTCTCGTCGAAGTTCGTGCCGCTGCTTTTCTCGCTGCTCGAAATCAGCGGCGCGATCAAGGCGCAGGCGCTCGACTTCCACGTCGGCGACGCCGTGGATGTCTCCGCGCTGCGCGCCACCAACGCGCTCACCATCCGCAAGCCCGACGGCACCACCGCCTCGCTCGCGGCGGGCGCAAAAACTTTCAGCGAGACGGATACGCCGGGCGTGTACAGCGTCGCGGGCGTGACCCCGCCGTTTCGTTTCGCCGTGAATCTTGCGCCGGAAGAATCCAAGACTGCGCCGCTCGCGCTGGAACAGCTCGAACAGCTCGGCGTGCCAGTGAAGCCCGCGCCCGTCGCCACGCCCGAACAAGTCGCCCGCAAGGAGGCGCAGTTGAAAGCCACCGAACTGGAGAGCCATCAAAAACTCTGGCGCTGGCTGATCGTGGCGACGCTGGTCGTCCTGATCTTGGAAACATGGGTGGCGGCAAGATTGTCGCGGCGCGCACCGGCGGCGGCTTGAGGTCTGCACAAGTCGCAGACCGGTTGGAAAGTTCCTGAACCGAGCACCGGTTCAACTCTGGCGAGGGCACCCCTCCGTGGCGGCGGTCATACCCACAGGCTGGAGGTCGCGCCGGTCTTCTTGTGCAGCAGGGCGAGATCGCGGTGGACGAGCGCGGCGGCTTTCCATTTCTTCAGCGTGCCTTGGCGCTGGGCGGCGTCGAAGGCGAGGGCGAGCCAGCAGCGGGCGGTGGATTCCTGCGCGAGCGCGGCGTTGTAGCAGCCGAGATGAAAAGGAATGGCCGGGTCTTCGGGAAATTCATTCGCCACTTCGAGCAACAGCGCGAGCGCCTGCGCCAGTCCGGCTTCAGGCAGGTGCCGGGCGGCTTGCGAGCGCCAGAGGAAAATCTGCGCGTCGCGCTGCTTGGCGTGGATCAACCCTTGGGAGAGAGCGAAGGCGGCAGGCCACTCGTCCGAGTCCACGGCGATTTGCAGGCGCACTTTCTGCACGTCCGGCTCGGCGCGGCGCAGGCCGGAGATGTTGGTCAGTTCGTCCGCCGCCGTGCGCGGATCACCGAGTTCGAGCCAGCCGCGGGCGGCTTCGAGATACATGCCGTTTTTATCAGTCCAATCCCACACACCGCCACGGTAGCGACACCGGACGCGGGTGTCCCCGAAGCCGGGCGGTCAGGGAAACACGGGGGCGGTGGGCGGAAACGCTAAACTCCAAACTCCAACAGGAGCCGGAGCCGGCGCGGCACGACTGGTCGAGCTAGGCCGCGTTGGAATTTGAATTTTGGTATTTCGCCCCGGTCTCAGCCCGTCGCGCGTTCCGCGATCAGCCGCGCCACCGTCGCCGCCAGTTCCTTGAGGTGAAACGGTTTCTGCATGAACGCGTCACCCCGCGTGACTTCGTTCGGATGACATTGCCCGCTGAGGAAGAGCACGGGGATTTTCTGCGTGCGCGGATCGGCGCGCAGTTGTTCCACAACCTGCTCGCCGTCGAGGTCCGGCATCCGCACATCGCACACCACGGCATCGGGCAGCGTGTCCTGGACGAGCTTGAGGCCGGCGGGGCCGGAGATGGCGAACTCGGCCGCGAAGCCCTGCGACGACAGCGCGAACGCCGTCATCTCGGCCACCGGGGCCTCGTCATCAATCACCACTACGCGGGGTCGCACAGACATGGCGGGAGATTGGCGGGGTTTCACCGAACGCGCCACTGGAAAACAAACCGCCCCGGCGCGCGGACTTTCCAGTCCGCAGCAACGTGCGATAACCGGCGGTGTGGACATGGATTGAACCTCTTGCAGTTCGAGGCTTGCTGCGGACTGGAAAGTCCGCGCGCCGTCGCCTCAATTTTCCTCACGCGCTCCGCCGAGCGACTCGCTCACCGCACGCAGCGCGGCCACGGTGAAAATCATCGGATACAGCCGCTCGAAGTACCAGAGTTTGGCGAAATAAAAACCAATCGGCGACGGCTCGCGCCAGGTGCCGGACTCAAGGCGAGCGATTAACAATTCTGTGCCGCGCGCCAGAGCCTCCGGGAGGGAGGCCGTGAGCAGTCTCAACTCTCTGCTCTGAAATTTCGCGGGCTGCGCGGACAATTCCGCCCGCGCGACCGCCGACAAAGTTTCCACCGCGAGCGCGGTTTCCTCGGTGGAGGAAGGTCCGTCACTGCCGTGGCCCCAGCCGCCGTTGGGGTTTTGCGCGGCGAGCAGCCAGTTCGCCGCGCGCACCACGGCGGACAGTTCCGGTGATTCCGGCTCCGGCGGCAGCAGCGCCGCGAGCACGCGGGCCGTGCCATAGACGAGATTCAATTCTCCGTCCGCGTGTTCGTTGCCAAACCAGAGCGGCGCCCACGCGCCGTCTTCACGCTGCCTGTTCAGGAGAAAGCGCACCGCTTTTCGCGCCGCTTCATCCATCCGCCTCTGGAGCGACGCAGGGAAATCATCCCGCCATGTTCGCCACGCCCGGAGCACATGCGCCGTGATGTCTGCGCTGCTGCGATCAAACGGCAGCGCGCCCCAGCCTCGGCAAAAAGTCGGGATGCCGCCGTCGCGATTTTGCAAATCCAGCAGCCAGCGAATTCCCAACTCCGCCGCGCGGGTGATTTCTTCGCTCCGCACTCCGCACTCCGCACTCCGCATTTTGGCCAGCGCCAGCAGCGCGCCCGCCGTGTCGTCCGCGTCCGGCACGCCGCCGGGCAAATCCGTCCACGCCCAGCCGCCGGGCGCGGCGTGCGTGTAGGGATGCTCGGTGGTGTATTGCTGTTGGAGCAGCCAGGCAATTGAGGATTGAGGATTGGGGATTTGGGATTGGGGAATCGCGCCGATGGCGAGTGTCGAACACCACGTCGAGAGATTCGTATCAATGGGCCAACTGCCGTCCGCGCGCTGGGACTTCAGGAGAAATTCCAAACCGCGTTTGGTCACGACGTGATCCGCCTGCCCGCTTCCGGCGAGGCTCATCGTCACGAAGCTGGTCAGCGGCGTGGCTTCGAGGAAGCCGCCGTTCACGGGCTGAATCTCCGCGAGCTTCCGCAAAGTTTTCTCCCGCGTGGTGTTACGGATCAACCGAACCAACGGATTCCGCGACGGCGCGTGAACGTGCCGCGCCTGCCCGATGGCGATGAGCGCCGGCAGCGCGTAGCTCACGACCGGCAAACGCAGCGCCGCGAACAATTGATGCGGACACGCCGCCAGTTCAAACGGCAGCGGAATGACATGCCGCCACGCCTCACGTCCTTTCCCAAGCCGTCCCGCCAGCGCGCACATCGTGAGAATGGGCACGGAGAATGTCCGATCCTTCCCATAGCGCGCGATGATGGCACGAGCGAGCTCATCGACATTGATGCGCGACGGTTCTTCTCCCTCTCCGCTCCCGGAGGGAGGGGTGAGGTGAGGGCGAATGTGATTTTGCAACCACCGCTCCGCCTTCGCCACCACACCGGCAAACTCCCCATCCGCCCCCGCCGCGCCAAACGCCGCCCAGCCCAACGTCGTAGTGCTGATGTTGCTCAAGCTCTTCGTGGTGTCGCCCCAGCCGCCGTCGGCGTTCTGATGCTCGGCCAGCCAGCACAGGCCGGAATCAATTTGAGATTTGAAATTTGAGATTTGCGATTCACGCCCCGCCACCGCCAGCGCCGTCACCGCCGTGGCCGTCGAGAGCGCGCTGCTGCTCAGTTCGCCTGCCCAGAATCCCTGCGTGTTGCGCTCGGCGAGGAGTTCCGTCGTCGCTCTTTCGAGCGCGCGGCGCAGCCGTTGCTGGAAGGAGTCGTTCACCACGGCGCGGCTTACGGAGACTGGGTGGTGGGCCGCAAGCTGTTCGTGCGAATCGGCGTGTTGAACGGATCAAATTTGATGCTCACGTCGAACAATCCGTCACCGTTCTGATCGCGTAATTCCTCATCCAGAACGCCGAGATGAAAAATCTGTCGGAGCAAAGTCACGTTCGTGCCATTAGGTCGCCAGTCCGAGCGATGCGCGACCCCGTTTGTGTATGTCGCCGTGAAGTCTGAAACACCGTTGTAGTCCGTGTCGTATTGCCCGCCAGAAAAAAATCCTCGGGCTGAGAAACTGAGCGTCGCATCCCATTTCCCGTCAAAGTTTTCATCCAGTTCTTCGCTCACCGCCAATCCATCCTTGAAGAATATCTTGTCATCCCAACGTCCGTCTCCATTCCGATCAAACCGCCTTTCGACCATCTGCCCGTTACGCCACACGAGCTCCTCCTCAAGCAATGTCCCCGCCTTGTTGTAATAGCGATCTGTCCGGTCGCGATGCTCCTCGTAATGCCGATAACCAAAGTGGAGCAGGATGCCGAGAATCACACCAACGACGACTCCTGAGTTGAAACGGTAAACGCGCGCGGGTGGCGCCAAAGCGGTTCTTGAAGAACTTTCTGTCGGCAGATCAACTGCTGGGTGCAGTGCTACGGCCTCCTCCCTCAAAATCCGCCGCGCATCCTCCGCGACCTCTGGCTCCACCAGCAGTTGAATCACGCCCAGAGAGGGATACATCCCCGCGCAATCGTCAGTGCTGATTTCACATTCGATGCCTTGCGCGCGCAACTGGCCGGCGGCCAGATCCGCGTCCACCATGAGGCCGTAGGTTCGGATCAGGATGCGTTCGGTCGGTTCCATAGCATCCTCAGCCTACCTACTCCCGCCCCGCCGCCGCAATGAAGGGCTTCAGTTCCTCCATCAGCTTCGCGAAGCCTTCCAGCGTCAGTTGCTGCGCGCCGTCGCTCCAGGCCTCGGCGGGATTCGGATGCACTTCAATGAGCAGCGCGTCGGCACCCATCGCGGCGGCGCCTTTGCTCATGGCGGCCACGAGGTCGGCCTTGCCCGCGCCCTGGCTCGGGTCAATGACGATGGGGCAGTGCGACTCCTTCTTGATGATGGGAATGGTCGAAAGGTCGAGCGTGTTGCGCGTGTAAGTCTCGAAGGTGCGGATGCCGCGCTCGCAGAACATGAGTCCGGCGTTGTCGTTCGCGAGGACGTATTCGCCGGCCAGCAGCCACTCATCAATCTTCATCGAGAGGCCACGCTTGAGCAGCACGGGCTTGCCGGTCTTGGCGGCGGCGATGAGGAGTTGGAAGTTCTGCGCGTTGCGTGCGCCGATTTGGAGAACGTCCGCGTATTCGGCGACCATCTCGGCGTGCTGTTCGGACAACAGTTCTGTGATGACGGCGAGACCGGTTTCCTTGCGCGCCTTCGCGAGCATCTTGAGTCCCTTGAGTCCCAGCCCTTGGAATTCGTACGGCGACGTGCGCGGCTTGAACGCGCCGCCGCGCAAGACCGTCGCACCCGCTTTCGCCACCGCGTGCGCCGTGGTCAGCAACTGCTTCTCGCTCTCGACCGAGCACGGCCCGGCCATGACCACGAGTTTCTTCCCGCCAATCACCGTGCCGTTGGGCAGCGTGATCGTGGAATTGCCCTTGTGCGCCTCGCGGCTCACGAGCTTGTGGCGCTTCTGCACGGGCATGACTTTCTCGACCTGCGGCCAGGTGCCGAGCGTTTCGAGATTCGCGTGCGTGCGCTCGTCGCCGATGGCACCGATGACGACGCGCTCGACGCCGCGCATGACGTGCGGCTTGTAGCCGAGCTTTTTAATTTCGCGCAGCACGTCGGCTTCTTCGCGTTTCGAGATGTTGGGTTTGAGAACGATGATCATGTTTCAATGGGTTGAGCCGGAATCGTCACGCGCAAAAAAAATCCGCGGGTGGCGACCCGCGGCAGGTTGACGATGAATCAGCGCAGCCTCCGCGAGTTCGCCCGGCTAAAGTAGCCGGCGAACCATCCGTAAAAGCTAAAAGACGCTGAGAACACGCGGCGGAAACTAGCAAAGGCGAAAAGGCGGTCAAAGAATTTGTCGGGCGCGGCGGGTGGAACTGGTCGCGCTGCGACCAGTCGGGCCGCGCAGAGCGGCACGTTGAACGGCCAACGCATCCGCCAAGTCGAGCGCCTCACGTCCGCCCGCTCTGCGCGGGCGGGTTGGTCGCAGCGCGACCAACCCCACCACGGAAACTGCACCCTTCTTCTGGCACCTTCATACAAATCACACCCCGCGCGGTGTCTATTGATTGATGAAACGCAAACTGATTGTCGCCGGAGCGGTCGTGGTCGCACTGTTCGTCGTAATGATTCTCGCCGTGGGACTGATGAAATCGTCGCAGAGTGCGGCGCAGAATTATTACCAAGTTTCGGCCACTTCGGATGGCCGGCTCATCGTGCAGCCGCCTGAGCGGCAAACGTCCGTGGTCATGTCGAAGGCGAGCGTGACGAATGGGCCGGTGACACCAAGGTAGGCCGGCGCCGCCCTGCGCCTGCGCAGCCCTCCGCCCATTCGTCATTCGTCATTCAGAATATATTTGGTGTCTGGATTTTGGCGTTTGGTGTTTTGATCGGCGCATGGTCGCCCGCGTCACGCTCGAGATTGCGCTCCGCAAGGAGTTCGATTACGCCATCCCGTCCGAACTGGCGGCGCGCATTGACGTGGGCACGCGGGTGAAAGTTCCCTTCGGCCCGCGCCAGGTGAACGGCGTCGTGACCGAGGTCATCGAGGAGAGCACGCACACCAACCTCCGCGAGATCGTGAAGATCATCGGCACACCCAGCATGGTCACGCCGCAGGTGCTCAAGCTCGCGCGCTGGATCGCGGACTACTACTGCTGCGCGCCGGAGATTGCCCTGAAGAGCGTTCTGCCCGAAGCCGTGCGCAAGGAGGACGCGCGCTTCAAGCAACACCTGTTCGTCCGCCTGACTCCCGCGCAGAGCGAGTCACCCAAGCTCACCAAACGCCAGCAGGACATCCTGAACGTGATGGAGGAATGGCGTGAGCTGCCGCTGCAAAGATTGCTCACCCTCACCGGCGCAACGCCCGTGACGATTCGCAAGCTCGAAGACAAAGGACTTGTCACTATCGCGTCGGAAATTGATGAGCGCGATCCGTACGCGAAAGAGGAAATTCTCCAGAGGCTCCCGCTGGAGCTGAACGCGGAGCAGGTGACGGCGCTTGCGCGAATCAAAGCGGCCTATGACAAGGAGACCAAAGGACAAGGCGACAACGCGACGAGCGGCGGAAATCCCCCAGTCCCCCTGTCTCCCAGTCCCCCTGTCTCCGCTTCCGCCTTCCTCCTCCCCGGCGTCACCGGCTCCGGCAAAACGGAGATTTATCTCCAGGCCATCGCGCACGCGCTGGAGCAGGGCAAGGGCGCCATCGTGCTCGTGCCGGAAATTTCCCTCACGCCGCAGACGGTCGAGCGGTTCAAAGCGCGATTCAGTTCCGGGCCGTTGCGCACACTCGTGGCGGTGCTGCATTCGCATCTCTCCGCCGGGGAGCGGCACGACGAGTGGCACAAGATTCGGCAGGGGCGCGCGCGCATTGTCATCGGCGCGCGCTCTGCGATCTTCGCGCCGGTGCATCCGCTCGGACTCATCATCGTGGATGAAGAGCACGAACATTCGTACAAGCAGGAGGAGTCACCGCGCTACCACGCGCGCGACGTGGCCGTGGTGCGCGGTCAGATGGAAGGCGCGGTCGTGGTGCTCGGCAGCGCCACGCCCTCGATGGAAAGTTTTCACAACGCCAAGCGCGGCAAATACGAACTGCTCGAACTGACTCTGCGCGTGGACAACCAGAAGATGCCCGTGGTCCGCGTCGTGGACATGCGCGCTGAAGGCCGCAAGCAGAAGGGCATTCCGATCTTCTCCACGCCACTCAAGGAAGCGATCACGCAAAGGCTGGAACGCAAAGAGCAGACAATTTTGTTTCTCAATCGCCGTGGCTATTCCACTTCGCTCCAGTGCCCCGACTGCGGCTACGTGGCCGAGTGTCCGAACTGTTCCGTGTCGCTCACCTTCCATCGGCGCGCGGCCATCTTGCTCTGCCACATCTGCGGGCATTCGGCGAAAGCGCCCGTGGCTTGTCCCGAACCGAAGTGCGGCAAGTCCGGCATCCGCTACGCGGGTCTCGGCACGGAGAAGGTCGAGGACACGCTGGCGAAACTCTTTCCGCACGCGCGCATCACGCGCATGGATTCCGACACGCTGAAGAAGAAGGACGACTTCCGCCGCATCCTCGGCGACTTCCGCGTTGGCAAGATCGACATCCTCGTCGGCACGCAGATGATCGCGAAGGGCCTGCACTTTCCAAACGTGACGCTCGTCGGCATCATCCACGCCGACCTCAGCCTGCACATTCCGGACTTCCGCGCGGGCGAGCGGACCTTCCAGTTGATCACGCAAGTCGCCGGGCGTGCCGGACGCGGCGAGGTCGAGGGCGAAGTCTTTGTGCAGGCGTTCACGCCGTTTCATCCGGCGATTCAATACGCGCGCCGCCACGACTTCGTGGGCTTCTACGATCAGGAGATCGAATTCCGCGAGCAGTTGAAATATCCGCCGCTCGCGCGCATCGCCTTGCTCACGCTCAAGGGGCGCAACGAGGAGAAGGTGAAGCTGAGCGCGCAGCATGTGCGGACGGAGTTGGAGAAACTCGTCGGCACGTCAGCAGACTTGGTCATCGCCGGTCCCGCGCCTGCGCCGCTGGCCCGTGCGGAAACGTTCTATCGCTACCAACTCATGCTGCGCACGCGTGGCATGAGCAAACTCAGCCGCGCCATCGCGCAGTTGCAGACCACGCTCGCACTCCCCGATGACGTGCAGATGGCCGTGGACATTGACCCGGTGGATTTGTCGTGAGGGCCGGAGCGCGGACCGCCGAGTCCGCGTGTTATTGATTCAACCACGGAAGACACGGAAAAAACGGAAAGGAAAACCCCGCCCTCTTCCG
>JANNGC010000065.1:0-3093 GCA_031380445.1 Pedosphaera sp. | reverse complement strand
CGATTACGCTGAACTGTTCGCCAACAAATGGACCGCGCTGCTGCGCAACAAGCGCACGGACCCCAAACAGAATCGCATGACCTACGCCTTCCACGCCTGGGTGCGCGACAGCCTGCTGGAGAACAAACCTTTCAACGATTTCGTCCGCGATCTGCTGACCGCCTCCGGCGATGTTGCGCAGAATCCGCCGGTCGCTTGGTTCCGTCAGGCGAGGGAAACTACGACGCAGCTTGAGGACACGGCGCAGGTTTTTCTCGGCCAGCGGCTGAAGTGCGCGGAGTGCCATCATCATCCTTACGAACGCTGGAGCCAGCAGGACTATTACAGCTTCGCGGCGTTTTTCTCGCAGGTCAGCCGCAAGGCGAGTTCATACCCTGGCGATGAGATCGTCTTCGCGAAGCGCACGGTCGCGTCAGCGACGAACAAGAAAACCAAGCAGTCCGTGAAGCCTGCCGGATTGGGCGCGACACCCTTGGCCCTCACCGCGGATGACGACGCGCGCCTCGCCCTCACCGACTGGATGACGAGCAGTCAGAACCGATTTTTCGCCCGTTCGCTCGTGAACCGTTACTGGAAGCACTTTTTCAATCGCGGCCTCGTGGAACCGGAAGACGATATGCGCGACACAAATCCAGCCACGAACCCGGAACTGCTGGATGCGCTCGCGAAAGCGTTCGTCGAGAGCGGCTACGACTTGAAGCAACTCGTGCGCGTCATCTGCTCTTCGCAAACCTATCAGCTCAGTTCCGTGCCGAACGAGTTCAACAAGATCGACAAGCAGAATTTCTCGCGCTACTACCCGCGCCGACTCACGGCGGAAGTGCTGCTCGATTCCGTCAACACCGTCATGAAGTCGGAAAGCAAGTTCGATGGACTTCCGGCGGGCACCCACGCGGTGCAACTGCCCGACAACAGCTTCAACGCCAGTTCCTATTTCCTGACCGTGTTTGGCCGCCCCGACATGTCGAGCGCGTGCGAATGCGAACGCTCGCAGGACGCGAGCCTCGCCCAGAGCCTGCATCTGCTGAACGCCAAGGACATTCAGGAGAAGCTGGCGCGTGATGGCGGTCGCGCCTCCTCTCTCGGCGAGGACAGCACCCGAAGCGAAGAAGAGAAATTGGGCGAACTGTATCAACTGGCTTACTCCCGCCCGCCCACTGCGCAGGAGTTTGCCACGGCGAAGAACCACCTCGCCAAAAAAGCGAGCGCGCAGCCCGACAAGGAAATTTCCGCCAAGCGTCAGGCTTACGAAGACATCGTGTGGGCGCTGCACAACACGAAGGAATTTTTGTTCAACCACTGATGATTGCGCGAATGCTCCGGTCACTCTCCTGCGCGGCGGTTTCATTCGCGTTGATCTTCGGCTCATCGCTGCCCGGCTTCGGCCAGCTTCCATCGGCACGACTGCTCACCATTGCTCCGGCCGGAGCGAAGGCCGGCTCGACTGTCGAAATCAACGTGACCGGGCAAGACCTCGTGGGGGCGACGGAACTTCGTTTTTCCCAACCCGGAATCACTGCCACGAACAAGGGCACGAACCTGTTTCAAGTCACGATTGCGAAGCAGGTGCCGCCGGGCATTTACGAGGCAATCGTCGTGGGCAAATACGGCGCGTCCAATCCGCGCGCCTTTGCGGTCGGCGTGCTGCCCGAAGTGGCCAAAGCCACGAACAACGGCGACACCCCGCAATCGGTCGCACTCGAAAGCACGATCAACGGTCGCACTGAGGCGAGCGCGGTGGACTACTTCAGTTTTTCCGCGAAGAAGGGCCAGCGCGTGCTGGTGCGCTGCGACGCGCGTGAGATCGATTCCAAGTTGGAGCCGGTGCTCGCGTTGCTGGACAGCGCCGGTCGCGAAGTGAGCCGCAGTCGCACCGGCCGCTTGCTCGACTACACCGCGCCCGCTGACGGCGATTTCACCGTGCGCCTGCATGATTTGACTTATCGCGGTGGCGCGGAGTTTTTCTACCGGCTGTCCGTCGGCACGTTTCCGCACGTCGATTATGTGCTGCCGATCAGCGGCGGCTCGAAGCCGAAGTTCGCCGTGTTCGGACGCAATCTTCCCGGCGGAAAAATCGTGGACGAGAAAGCCCGGCCCTTGCTGGATCGCATTGAAGTGGAACTCGCTGAGAACGATCCGGGCCTGACCAGATCTCTCTCGACGATGCCGGCGCAAGCAGGACTGGACTTGTTTGAGTACCGGATTCGCAACGAACGCGGCGTGTCCGACGCGGTGCTCATTCGTTTTCCGACGGAGGCGGTGCTGGCCGAACAGGAGCCGAACAACACTGCCGCCACGGCCCGGAAAATCACCGTGCCCGGCGAAGTCGCGGGCCAGTTTTATCCGAACGGCGACCGCGACTGGTTCAGCTTCGAGGCGAAGAAGGGCGACGTGTATTGGATTGAAGTCATCTCGCAGCGATTGGGCTTGCCGACCGATCCGCTGGTCGTCGTCCAGCGGGCCGGGACCAATGGCGCAACGGACGTTCTGGAATTGAACGACTCTCCGGCGAACATCGGCGGCACGGAGTTCAACACCGCGCATCGTGATCCGTCGGGCCGGCTGGAGATCAAGGAAGACGGAACTTATCTCGTGCAAGTGCGTGACCTCTTCACGCAGCCGCAGCCGAATCCTGCGCTGGTCTATCAACTGGTGATTCGCAAGCCGTCGCCGGATTTCCAACTTGTTGCTTGGCCCTCCGCGCCGCTGCCGAAGAAGGATGCGAAGGATGTTCCCGTCACGACGACCGCGCTGCGTCGCGGCGAAATACTGCCCCTTAAAGTGCTGGCGCTGCGCCGCGATGGATTTGATGGAGCGATTGAAGTGGCAGTGGAAAATCTGCCGAAAGGAATTTCCGCCTCGCCGGGGAAAATTGAAGCCGGGAAAAACACCGGACTGCTTTTGTTGCACGCCAGTGATGAAGCCGCTGGTTCGGCGGAGTTCGTGAAAGTTCGCGGCACGGCCAGCGTAGGCGGAACAAACCTGACGCGCGAAGCCCGAGCGACGAGCCTGACGTGGAATGTTCCCGACACGACCACCGAGCCGACTTTCTCCCGCGTGGGCGCGAACTATGTGGTGAGCGTGATGGAGGAC
>JANNGC010000060.1:0-7089 GCA_031380445.1 Pedosphaera sp. | reverse complement strand
CGACGACGCCACCAGGAACGGCTCGATGCCCATATCAATCAAGCGCGTGAAGGCGCTCGGCGCGTCGTTCGTGTGCAGCGTGGAGAAAACCAAGTGACCGGTGAGCGCCGCGCGGATGGCGATCTCCGCCGTCTCCAAGTCACGAATTTCCCCGACCATGATCACGTTCGGATCCTGGCGCAAAATGTGGCGCAAGCCTACGGCGAACGTCAGCCCGATGTCCGAGCGCACCGCGATCTGGTTGATGCCCTTCAACTCATACTCAACCGGCTCCTCAATCGTGATGATGCGCTTGGTCACCGAATTGATCGTGGAGAGGAAGGCGTAAAGCGACGTGGACTTGCCCGCGCCGGTCGGTCCCGTGACCAGCAAGATGCCGTGCGGCTTGATGATGATGTCGCGGAGCGCGTTCTCTTCCTTCGGATCGAAGCCGAGCTTGTCGAGCGTGAGGAAAATTTTGCCGCGCGTCAGCAAACGCAGCGAGACCGATTCGCCATACACCGTCGGCACGGTCGAGACGCGGATGTCAATTTCCTCGCCCTTGATGCGGACGTTGATGCGGCCGTCCTGCGGCAACCGCTTCTCGGCGATGTTCATGCCGCTCATCACCTTGATGCGCGAAATGATCGCCGCCTGGTAGCGCTTCAACTGCGGCGGCATCGGCGTCTGGTTCAGGATGCCGTCAATGCGGTAGCGGATGCGCAACTCATCTTCCGCCGGCTCGAAGTGAATGTCCGTCGCGCGGTCCTTGAAAGCTTCCCAGACGATCTGGTTGACGAACTTGATGACGCTCGCCTCCTGATCGCCCTCGGTGATTTCCTTGTCCGCCGCGAGATCGAGGTCGAGCGGTTCGTCGTCATCCTTCGCGAGTTCGTCGAGCGTCTCGGCGCCGACGCCGTAGTATTTCTTGAGCGCCTTTTCGATTTCGGCCTTGGTCGCGAGCGCAAACTTCACCGGCTTCCCTGCGTCGAACTGCACCGAGTTCAACATGCCCGTGTCGAACGGATTGCTGACCGCGACGACGAGCGAACCGTTCTGCGCGTCAATCGGGATGGCGTTGTATTGGAAAGCGACTTTGGTGGAGATGGCGTTGCGCGCCTCGGTCGGAACCGTGGTGTTCCGCAGATCAATGAAGGGCCACTTGAGTACCGTGGCGAGGTGGTTCAGGAAGTGTTCCTCGCTCATCCCGCTCTCGCGGCAGATGAAGTCCACGAGCGATTCCTGCGTGCCCGCCTCGACCGCAATGCGCCACGACTTCGCCCAATCGGCGACCTGCTCGGCGCTGGTCTGCGCCGCTTCGGCAAAAACATTGTTGAGAGGTACAAATGACATGCGAGTCACTTCAATTCGTTCCGTAATTTACACCGGACGCTAGTCAAAGTTGCGGCGAGCCGTCAAAAGATTGTTTCCCTAGGAGCGCGGACCGCCGAGTCCGCGTGTTCATGATGACTTCTGAATCGCACAGATGTCGGGCTGAGGTGATCGCGCGGACTCAGCGGTCCGCGCTCCTTCACACCTCCGACGGCGTGGCCGGCCTCAAGAACGGTTCCACTGGCATCACCCCGTCATGCGCTAAAAACGCCGCGCAGACGTGGAAGAATTCCGTCTTCGTCTCCACGCGCCGGATGTCGTGCAGAAACTTCCCGTCCGGCTCCACGCCCGCTGCGATGTAGTTCAGATACTTTTTCATCTTCTGCACCTGCGACACTTCCTTCACGTCCGGCGAGCAGACGGCTTCGTAAAGTTCGCGGATGTATTCCAGCACGTCGCGCCCGCGTGGTTGGAACAAAGTTTCGCCACGACGATGCTGGCGGATTTGCTGGAAGACCCACGGGTTGCGAATGGCCGCGCGCCCGATCATCAGACCCGCCGCGCCGGTGAGTCGCAGCACTTCTTCCGCGCGCGCGGGCGAATGCACGTTGCCATTCGCCAGCACCGGACACGGCATCGCCTCCGCCGCGCGCGCGATGAAATCGTAGTGCACTTCCGTCCGGTACATCTCCAGCACGGTGCGCCCGTGGACGGTGAGCAGGTCTAACGAATGACGCGCGAAGATTTTCAGCAACTCATCGAAGCCGTCCATCGTGTCGAAGCCGAGGCGCGTCTTCACCGTGAAGCGGCAGGGCGGTTGAATGGCCTCGCGCAGTGCGCCGAGAATCGCGTCCACGCGCTTCGGCTCGCGCAGCAATCCGCCGCCCGCGCATTTTTTGTACACGATAGGCGCGGGGCAGCCGAGGTTCAGGTCCACGGCGGCAATGGGCAGTTGCTGAAGTTCCTTCGCCGTCCGCACCAGCGCCTCGATGTCGTTGCCGATCATTTGCGCGACGACGGGCCGGCCGGTCGGGTTCTCCACGACGGATTGGAGAATGTGCTTCTCCAGATGCGACGTGGCGTGGACGCGGAAAAACTCCGTGTAATAAACATCCGCCCCGCCGTGCCGAGCCATGAGCTTCCAGAACGGCAGATCGGTCACGTCCTGCATCGGCGCGAGCGCGAGCACCGGCTCGCCCGGCGCGTGGGGAATCCATGAAAGCATCCGCGCGGAGAATGCGGGGTGGCGGGGACAAAATCCAAATTCCAAAAACCAAATCCCAAACAAATTCTCAAACGTCAGCTCGGGGATGCGCGTGTGCAGTTGCTCGGCAGGCTTTGATCACTTCAACGGCAGCGTGCCGAATTCCTTGTGACCACGCTCGGAGTTGATGGTCATCGCCAGCGCGACCTCTGGCACCTTCACGTCCGAATAAGAAAACCAGATGGCGTAGCTCTTCCCCGGCTGAAGCGAGCTGCGGCTCAAAGGCTGCTGAAAAACTTCGCTGCTATTGGGGAACTGTTGCTTCAAAAGCGGATAGTCGGTCAGCGGCTTCAGCTCGTAGCTGCGGAAGTTTTCCACTTCTCCCTCCTCCGGCACGATGCCCCAATATACGCGCTGGCGAGGATCTGTGTCGGCCTTGGTGAGATAAATGAACATCCATTCGAAGTCGCCATCGATCCACTCCGGCACGGTGAAACGAAAGGCGGTGTATCGCTCCAGTTTAATTTTACCGACGATGTACTGGTTGATGCGGAAGCGCTGGATGACGGACTCGGAGTTTGTGGCGGGCTTGAAAGTGATCACCGGGAACTGCGTGAAATGATTTTGGAGAAAGTCGCGCCGCTCTTTGGCCTCCGCCCATTGTTTCGCGGTGTAACCGAGCGGCGTCTTCGAGACGGCCGCAGTTTTGGTGGCCACTGCGGCAACCACCGGCGCCGCCGCTGTCTCAATTTGTCTCTCTGCTGATCGTTCTTCAGCCACCCGGGTTGCTTCCACCGTCAACGCGTCGAGCCGCGCACGCAGGGAGTCGTTTTCCGACCGCTGGCGAAACAGCAAGGCAATGCTGAGGGTGTTAAAGAACAGCAGGATCGCGATCAAAGAGCAAAACACGATGATGAGCGCACGAGGATTCATTGGTGCTGCATTGTAGAACCTCACTTCCGCTTTGTGTCGAGGGCGTTTTACGACTGTCGCTCGAACATCTAGTGGCGCTTCCGCCGTGCGCCTTTTGACTTCGCCTTTGCCTTCTTGTTAGCGTCCCGCCCCTGATGAACATCCTCCGTCACACCGACCCGGATTTCGCCGCGCAACTGCGCCGCGTCACGGGTGCCTCCGAGCTGTTCGACCGCGCGGTCGAGGAGCGCACGCGCGCCATTTTGGAAGCCGTGTATGCGCGCGGCGATGCGGCGGTGCTGGAATGCACCGAGCGTTTCGACGGCGCGACACTCACCACAGAACAACTCGCCGTGAAGCAGGCGGAACTGATGACCGCCTCGCTCAAGGCCGACGACACGCTGCGCGACGCCGTGGAGACCGCGCGCAAAAACATCGAGACCTTCAGCCGCCGCGCGCTGCGCAAGGGCTGGTCGGCGACGAATGCGCAGGGCGGGCGCGTGGGCGAGAAGTTTGATCCCTTTCAACGCGTCGGCATCTACATCCCCGGCGGCACCGCGCCGCTCATGTCCACCGCGCTGATGACGGTGACGCTGGCCAAAGTCGCGGGCTGTCCCGAGATCGTGGTCTGCACGCCGTGCAACGCAGCGGGCGAAGTTAACCCCGCGCTGCTCTACGCCGCGCGCGCGGCGGGTGCGACGGAAATTTACCGCGTGGGCGGCGCGCAAGCCATCGCCGCGATGGCCTACGGCACGGCGACCATTCGCCATGTGCAAAAAGTCTTCGGCCCCGGCAATGCCTATGTCGTCGCGGCGAAGCGTTTGCTCTTCGGCCATGTCGCCATTGATCTGCTGCCTGGCCCGAGCGAGGTGCTGGTACTGGCGGATGATTCGGCGGACGCACGCTTCGCCGCCGCTGATTTGCTGGCGCAGGCGGAACACGGCTCCGGCCACGAGCGCGTCTGGCTCATCACGACTTCCGCGAAGCTGCTGTCTGCGGTGGCGAAGGAAATCAAACTTCAACTCCCGAAGCTCCAGCGTCGCGCGCTCATCGAACGCGCGCTGAAAAATAACGGCTGGCTGATCCACGTAAAATCCATCGCCGACGGCGTGGCGCTGACGAACCAGCTCGCGCCCGAGCATTGTGAAATCATGACGCGCCAGGCCGCGAAAGTCGCCGAGGGCGTGGTGACCGCAGGCGCGATCTTCCTCGGAAATTTTTCACCGACCGTGCTCGGCGACTACGTGGCCGGCCCCAGCCACACGCTGCCGACGGGCGGCGCAGGTGCGGCCTTCGCAGGCCTGACCGTGGATCAATTTCAACGCCGCACCAGCGTGATCGAGTACTCGCGCGGCGCGTTGAAAAAATCTTTGCGGACCGTGGATGTCTTCGCGCAAGCCGAAGGACTGGATGCCCACGGACGTTCCGCCAGCATCCGCATAAAATAATGAACCTTCACTCCATCGAGTTCTGGCTGGTCGCGGTGATCCTGACCATCGTCGTGGTCGGCGGCTTCGGCCTCTTCGTGCGCTGGTGTACTTACAGCCCCGCCGTGCGCCGGGATCAGCTCGACAAATTGCGTGCGGGCATGTCCACCGCAGAAGTCGTCGCTATCCTCGGCCAGCCGCGCATCAGCCGATGGGCGACGGGTAAAAAAAATCTGACCTGGATCTACGGCATGCCGATGAAGCGTCATGCGCTCATCTTGGAATTTAATTCTCAGGACAAAATGGTGAGCTTCGCTCACGGCGTGCCCGGCGAAGGCCACCGCCGCAATCCTTTCCCCGACGCATGAAGCCCGAGCGACTTGTCCGTCCGCTGGTTCGCGCGCTGCACCCTTACGTTCCCGGTGAACAGCCGAACATACGCGGGCTGATCAAACTCAATACGAACGAGAATCCGTATCCGCCCTCGCCGAAGGTATTGCGCGCAGTCAAAGCAGCGGTGGATGAACGGCTGCGGCTCTATCCGAATCCCACCGCGTCATTGCTGCGCGAGAAGCTGGCGAAGCTCCACGGCTGCCGCGCGGAGAATATCATCATCGGCAACGGCTCGGATGAATTGCTGGCGCTGGCGGTGCGGGCGTTTGCCGAGCCGTGTCCAAAGTCCAAAGTCCAAAGTCCAAGGTCGGAAGCAACCGTGCAGTATTTCACGCCGAGCTATTCGCTCTATCCCGTGCTCGCCGCCACGCACGGCGCGGCGGTGAACGCGGTCCCGCTCCAGCCTGACTTCACCTTGCCGTCTCTTTCGTCCCTGAAAAAAAGCGCGTGGGATTTCAACGCCGCGCTCTCGCTGGTCACGACACCGAACGCGCCGAGCGGGCGCGGCTACAGCACGACGGAGTTGGACCAACTATGCCGCGCGCAACGCGGCGTGGTCGTGCTCGATGAAGCCTACGTGGACTTCGCGCCGGAGAACGCCCTCGCCCTCGCGCTGAAACATCCGCACCTCATCATCGCGCGCACCTTCTCGAAAGCCTACTCGCTCTGCTTCCAGCGCGTCGGCTACTTCGTCGCGCAGCCGGCGCTCATCGAAGCGCTGGACAAAATTCGCGACAGCTACAACGTGAACGGTCTCGGCCAGATCGCCGCGCTCGCGACGCTGGATGACCTGCCGTACTACCGCCGCAACTTCCAGCGTGTCATCGCCACGCGCGAACGGCTCAGTGCGGCGTTGCGTGAACTCGGCTTCGAGGTCTTGCCCAGTGCCACCAATTTCATTCTCACTCGACCGCCGAAATTTGCCGCGCCGGAGTGGCTGGAGAAATTGCGCGCCAAGAAAATTCTCGTCCGTTGGTTCAAGCAGCCGGAGGTCAGCGCGTATCTGCGCATCACCATCGGCACGGATGCGGAGGCGGACGCGTTGCTCAAGGCCGCGCGCAAATTCGTGCGTTGAGGCGCCCAGGGCGGTGCTCCGAGGACTTCGTCGAAGAACCGCATCGGGTGCCTCTTCAATGCGAATTGCCGTTTGACGCCGCGCCCGCACGGCGCACTATCCGCAGCAGTCACCAATGCCATGAAAACTCAACTCACTCGCCGTTCCGCCCTCACTCGCCTCGCCCGCACCAGCGCCGTGGCCGTCACCGCCGCTTCGCTCGCGCAACGTCTGTTCGCCGCCGATGCGGCTGCGCCTGCGACCAAAGGCCGCGTGCATCACTCCGTTTGCAAATGGTGTTACCCGACCGTCTCGCTCGACGACCTCTGCGTCGCGGGCAAGAGCATGGGGCTGACTTCCATTGAACTGCTCAACCCCGGCGACGACTTCGCCACGCTGAAGAAACACGGGCTGACGTGCGCGATGGTGAGCAATCCGGTCATTGACAAGCTCGGCGGCATCGAGCGCGCGTGGAATCGCGTGGAGCATCACGACAAACTTGTGACCGCGTACGAGCAGCGCATCCAGCAGGTCGCGGACGCCGGCTTCACGAATCTCATTTGCTTCTCCGGCAACCGCGACGGTCAGCCCGACGACGTGGGGATCAAGAATTGCGCGCAAGGCTTGAAACGCATCATGGCCGCGGCGGAGAAGGCGAAAGTCACCCTCGTGATGGAACTCCTGAACAGCCGCGTGAACCACCGGGACTACCAGTGCGACCACACCGAGTGGGGCGTGGAACTCGCGAAGGCCATCGGCTCCGAGCGCTTCAAGCTGCTCTACGACAT
>JANNGC010000021.1:0-4647 GCA_031380445.1 Pedosphaera sp. | reverse complement strand
AACGGCGTGATTTGCGCTGGCAGGGAACTCCCGTATCCTCGCGCCCGTGAGTTTGAACGCACCTGACTCGTCCGTTGATTTATCTGAAGCACGCCGCCGCGCGGAGTTCATCCGCGCCGCGATGCCGAAGGAGGGACTCTTCGCCGGCCTGTCGTGGCGGGTGTCGCCGGAGCCGTTTCCGTTGTCGGCGGAACTGGTGCAGGAATTGGAATGGCTCGGGCGGGTGTCGCTGCAATTCTACAAGGCGGTGAACCAGCTCTATCGCTGGAGCGTGGAGGGTCGGCAGCCCAGGTGGATTGCGGATTTGCTGGAGGCGGGGAAGCCGGCGGGACTCATCGAGCGTCAGCGGTCGGCGGCGTTTAAGAACGAGCTGCCGCGGGTCATCCGCCCGGACTTGATGCTGACGGAGAACGGATTTGCCATCACGGAACTGGACAGCGTGCCGGGGGGGATCGGGGTGACGGCGTGGTTGAACAGGACGTACTCGGAGGTGGCCGGTGGTCGGTGGCCGGTGGTCGGTGGGAAGGAAACGGAATCGGTGATCGGTGGGCGTGACGGGATGTTGAAAGGGTTCGAGAGCATCTTCGGAAATGCGACGCGAGTGCAAATCGTGGTCTCGGAAGAGTCCGCCACCTATCGCCCGGAGATGGCATGGGTGGCGCAGCAGTTAAACGCGATGGGCGGAAAAACCTTCAACCTTCAACCTTCAACCTTCAACCAGTTCTCCCCCGGCGACGCGGTGTATCGGTTCTTCGAGCTGTTCGACCTGCCGAACGTGGCGAATGCGGAGCAGATTTTTTCCCTGGCGGCGGAGAAGCAAATTCGCGTGACGCCGCCGCCGAAGACGATCTTCGAGGAGAAGCTGCTCTTCGCGCTGTTGTGGAACCGGAACCTGCGGGAGTTCTGGCGGCAGCAGTTGGGCGAGGGCTTCTTGAAGCGGCTGCTGCCGTGCGTGCCGTATTCGTGGGTCATGGACCCGACGCCGCTGCCGCCGCACGGGGCGATTCCCGAGCTGAACCTGACGGACTGGCAGCAGTTGAAGACGCTGTCGCAGCGGGAGCGGGATTTGATTTTGAAGGTGTCGGGATTTTCGGCGGAGGCGTGGGGATCGCGAGGGGTGTATCTGGGCAGCGACTTGCCGCAGGGCGAGTGGAGCGCGGCGGTGGAGCGGGCGCTGGTGGCGTTTCCGATTTCGCCGTACGTGCTCCAGCGTTTCGAGAAGCCGAAGACGGTGGAGGCGCGGTGGTTTGACTTCGAGAAAAACGAGTTGCAGACGATGCCGGCGCGGGCGCGATTGTGTCCGTACTATTTCGTGGGCGGGGAAGGGGACGCCGCGCGGGCGCAACTGGGCGGTGTGCTGGCGACGTTGGTGCCGGCGGATAAAAAGATTGTGCATGGCATGACGGACGCGATTCTCGCGCCGTGCGCGGTGGCGGCGGAGCCAGCGGCACGTTGAGCCGGGAGAAGTTTTTTCATGACGCTGATTGAATACACGCTGCTCGCGATGAGTTCGCTCTTCGTGATCGTGGACCCGATTGCCATTGTGCCGACCTTTCTCGCCATGACGGCGGAGGGGACGCCCCAACAGCGCGTGCGCATGGCGCGCGTGGCCTGCGTGATCATGGTGCTGGTGCTGCTGGCGTTTGCGATTCTGGGGGAATGGATTCTGAAGTTTGTCGGCATCAAGCTCCCGGCGTTTCAGATCGCGGGCGGCATCGTGCTGCTGCTGGTGGCGCTGGACATGTTGCGCGCGCAGCGGTCGCGCGTGCAGGAGACGCAGGAGGAAACGGCGGCGGGCGCGGCCAAGGACGACATCGCGGTGACGCCGCTGGCCATTCCGATGCTCGCGGGACCGGGCGCGATTTCCACGGCGATTCTGCTGCACAACAAGGCGGCGGATTTCACGCAGGAATTGTTTCTGTGCCTGTCCATCCTCGTGGTGGGCGTGGCGAGCTACGTGATTTTGCACGTCTCGGCGCACGGCGCGAAGTGGCTGAACCCGATTGTCATGCGCATCACCACGCGCATCATGGGCCTGCTGCTCGCGGCGGTGGCGGTGCAGTTCATCGTGAACGCACTGGTGGAGCTGGGCTTCACGCGGCGGCTGTAGTCCGAATTCTAAAAATGAACCACGGAAGACACGGAAAACACGGAAGAAGAACAGAGACCGGTTTTCATTCCGTGTTTTCCGTGTCTTCCGTGGAAAAACCAATTCGGTGATTTCAGAAAAGGGCGGCGGGATTCTTCCGCAACGTCTCGCGAATCAAATCCTCCGGCACGCTCTGCCCCCAGACCACTTTCCCAAGTCGCTCGGCGAGCACGAATTTGATTTCCCCGCCGCTGACTTTTTTGTCGAGGCGCATGGCGGCGGAGAGCTTGGTTAGCTCGCGGGAGTTCAGTTCCACGCTGACGGGCAGGCCCGCGCGGCGGAACAAATCCGCGATGCGGGCCACGTCGCTCTGCGGCAGACCGGTGAGCGCGCTGGAAATTTCCGCCGCCGCGACCTGCCCGATGGAGATGGCTTCGCCGTGGAGATATTTTCCGTAGCGCGAGATGGCTTCGAGTCCGTGACCGATGGTGTGGCCGAAGTTCAGGATGGCGCGCAGGCCGGTCTCGGTTTCGTCCTGCCCGACGACATCCGCCTTGATTTCGCAACAGCGAGACACGATTTCCTGCAAGGTGGACGGTTGCAGCTTCAGCAGCTTCGGCAAATCCCGCTCCAGCCGCGCGAACAAAGGCGCATCGTAAATGATGCCGTACTTGATGACCTCGGCCAGTCCGGCGCGCAGCTCGCGCGGCGGCAGCGTCCTCAGCGTGTCGAGATCGCAGAGCACGAGGCGCGGCTGGTAGAACGCGCCGACGAGATTTTTTCCCGCGTCGAGATTCACCCCCACCTTGCCACCGACGGAGGAATCCACCTGCGCGAGCAGCGTCGTGGGCACCTGCACGAACGGCACGCCGCGCAAATACGTGGCCGCAACAAACCCCGCGAGGTCGCCCACCACGCCGCCACCGAGCGCAACGACAAAAGATTTGCGTTCCAAACGATGCGCCGCGAGCTGGTCGTAGCAGCGCTGGACATTCTTCAGGCTCTTGGCGGTTTCACCGGCGGGGACGGTGATGACGACAGGTTCGAATCCTGTCGCTCGCAGGCTCTCCGACGCCTCCTTGGCGTAGCGAGCGCCGACGTTCACATCCGTGATGATCGCGCAGCGCGCGCCCAGCCCGAGCGTCCGGCAGCGCGCGCCCAGTTCGCGCCGCACGCCGCGCCCGATGGCGATGTCGTAACTGCGGTCGGCGAGCGCGACGCGGACGGTTTTGGATTTAAGAGCCATGTGCGCGGAGAATTGCGGAGGGGAAATGGAGTGTCAATTTTGCCACGGCGCAAAAAAGCGACGGCGAACATGTTTCACCACCCGGTAGGGCCAAAAAATTGGTTGGCGTGGCATGGCCCCGTTCTATTCTCCGCGCCTCTATGAACCCAGTTGCCTTGATCACAGGTGGCTCGCGCGGCATTGGCCGCGGGATCGCGCTCAAGCTTGCCGAGCTTGGGTATGATCTCCTTATCAATTACGCCGGCAATCAGATCAGCGCGCAGGACACGGCCGTCTCGTGCCAGGCGCTGGCCATGAGCCAGGACCGCCACGCGCGCACGGAGATTTACCAGGCGGACATTTCCAAGACCGCCGACCGTCAGAAGCTGATCGCCTACGCGCGCCAGCAGTTTGGCCGCCTCGATCTGCTGGTCAACAACGCGGGCGTCGCGCCCGAACTTCGCACCGATATTCTCGTCGCGAACGAGGAGAGCTTCGACCGCATGATCGGCGTGAACCTCAAAGGCCCGTACTTCGTCACGCAGCTCGCCGCGCACTGGATGGTCGAGCAGGTCACGGCTCCGGGCTTCAAAGGCCCGAAGCCGAAAATCATCACCATCACTTCGGTCAGCGCCTATGCCGCGTCGGTCACGCGCGGGGATTACTGCGTATCGAAGGCCGGTCTCGCCATGCTCACGCCGCTCTTTGCCGCGCGTCTCGCCGAGTTCGGCATCGGCGTGTTTGAAATTCGCCCCGGCATCATCGCCACCGACATGACGGCGGGCGTGAAGGAAAAATACGATCAGCTCATCGCGCAAGGACTCACGCCCATCGCGCGCTGGGGCACGCCCGAGGACGTGGCGAAAGCGGTCGTCGCCCTCGCGCAAGACGTGCTCCCCTTCAGCACCGGCGAGGTGATCAACGTGGACGGCGGGTTTCATCTGCGGAGGCTGTGAAGCGGTGTTGAAGGAATCTTGGATTCAATTATTCTGCCGCCATGAGCACGGTCGCTGAAATCGAGAAAGCCATCACGGAATTGCCGTTCGAGCAAAGCCAGGAACTCGCGCGCTGGCTCTTGGAATATCTGGAAGACCTCGAAGACGGTCTCGCGGCGGAGCGGGCCGAGGCGCAGGGCGGGCCGCGCGTTTCTCTTGATGAAGTGAAGCGCGAGTTCGGCCTGAAGTGATGTCTTACCGCGTCCAGTTTGAGCCGGCGGCTCTGAAATTTCTTCGCAAGCTGCGCGACTAGAAGTTGAGCCAGCGCCTCATACGCCAAATCGAAACGCTGCAAGAAAACCCCCGTCCCTCCGGCAGCACCAAGCTCACCGGCCGTC
>JANNGC010000015.1:0-6676 GCA_031380445.1 Pedosphaera sp. | reverse complement strand
GCCTTCCCGTCCGCCCATCGCGCACGAGTCCGGCCAGATTTGGTAAACGTAGTAATGTTGCACGTTCGGGAAGTCCTGCTTCCAGGCGGCGGACATCTCCACGAAGAATGGCTGGTAGGTCTCCCACCCGTAACCGCCGGTCGGTCCGTCCGAGCCCTGATCGTTTTCCCCCTGATGCCAGAGGATGCCGCGGATGCCGTGGGTCAGCTTCGCCTGCCGCGCACGCCAGAGCGTCCGCCCGTAGAGGGTCGAGAGGTCGGTCGGGTTGGCGGCGTTGCGCTGGTGCTGATCGATGCGCGTTCCACCGGCGGCGGCGTTGATGATGAAGATGGGCATCTTCTGGCTTTCGACCAACCGCTTGGCGAGCTCCATGCCCCACCAGCCGAGTTCCGCCTTTTCGCCCTTCGTGGCCTTCCAGACCGGATGGCACCACAGGTTGCCTTGATTGGTTTTCTGATTCTGCGACGGCCGGCCGTAGCTGCGAATCCACTCGTTGGTCTCCGGCGGGGATTTCTCGCCGGTGTCCGTCGCCAGCGCGTTGGACTGGCCTTCGATCAAATAGGCGTCGCCACAGACGAGGTTGCCGACGTTTTGCAGCACGGTCTCCTTCCCGCCGACGCGCGTGCCAAACTCGACGCGGTATTTGATCAGGCCCGGTTTGAGTTTCACCGCGAGGGCGTAGGAAAGGTCTTTGGCCAGCTTCGCGCTTTCGGTTTTGATGAGCTTGTCGTCGGCGTAGAGTTTGAGAAAGACGGCCTCGGCGGCGACATCCAGCGCGCCGTTGTAGTGCAGCGTCCCCTCGTTCTTGTCGTCGCGCGCGTAGAACTGGCCGTCCTCCGGCTTCTCGTTCTTCGCGGGCGTGCGCGCCACCCACGCGTCGCGCTTCGGCTCCTTCACTTCGATGGTCGTTGATTGCGTGCTCCCCTTGCCGCCGTTGCTGATCGTCGCCGTGACGATGAGCTTCCCGCTGTTCTGCGCGCGCGTGAGGATGAGTTTTCCCGGCGCAACTTCCTTGATCACCGCGAAGGGCTCCGCGTTCCACTCCGTCTTCAACTCGCCCACGCCCTTCGCCTCCATCGCCTTCAAGTTGCCGATCTGCGGCACGACTTCGATCGTCGTCCGCCCATCCCACCTGGCCAGTGCCTTCAGCGTGAAGACCGGCTCCTCAATGTCCTCCTTGATCGTGATGGCGATGTCTCTCGTCTTCACTTCGGTGGGATAAACCGCCTTGAAGCGCAGCGTCGCGAAGGCATCGCCGGTCACGCGGCCCGCGTTGAACTGGAACGCGAACCGATCCACCGCCACGACCGTCTCGCGACCGTCGCGCACGAGCGACCAGTAAACTTTCTGCGCGCCGCCCGCCTGCGCGGTGAAGGTCGCGCTCTTTCCCTCCAGCACGGTGGCCTGCGCTTGGGAAACTGAAAACGCATTCCCGGGCTGCACCAACGGCCCGACCAAGGTCTGGTGTGACTTTTGGTTCTCGTATTGCAGCTTCACCCAGTCGGCGGACCGCGTCACTTTGGAGATGCGCACCTCGTCGATATCTCCGACGAAATCGTAGTTGTGATACCAGCCGCCGATCCACAGCCGCGCCGGAGTCTTGATGGCCAGCGGGGAGTTCGGTGTCTTCGAGGTGTTGCTCAACTCGCCGTTCACATAAATCCGCGAGTCGCCCTTCTCGTACGTGTGCACGACGTGAACCCAATCGTTGAGCGGCATCCGCCCGACGCTCGACACGCCCGCGCCGGAGAAGTAGCAATCCATCCTCACATGCGGCGGGCTTTGGAACTGCATCACCACCTTGCCTTGCCCATGCTCGTTGCCCCAGCCGAGCGGGCTGCCGTTCGACTTCTCCGCACGGAACCAAATCTCGCTCGTGTGCGGACTCGCCCCCACCGGATAGTTCGGAATCTTCTCCCCGCCAAAGATTCCCTGTTTCCCCGCGAGATGCCGCGCCTCGCCAATCATTCCCGGCGTGGCCGTCGTGCCGACATCCTTCGACTCCAGCGTGCCGACCTCGTCCTTCACCGGGCCATTCATGTGCCACACGCTCAGGTAGCCATTCGACTCGTTGAACACAGCCGACCCGCTCGACTCACTGGCCGCATCCGACTTGCCCCAATGCAGGCGGACCTCCTGCCGCTCGTGGCCTTTGATCTGCGGCACACGCACCCAAATACTCGCCGCGCCCTTCGCCGCATCCCACTCTTCGATCTGATACGCCAATACCACACCCGTGCTGGTGGAGAAACGGATGTCCTCGCCATTCGGCTTGGCCTGCGTGAAGTCGAACCAGTCCCGATGCAGCCGCACCAATAAAGGAAAACCCTCCACCGTGACGGAGACCGGCAAGTTTGCTCCCTCCGGCGTGGTGAGAACGAAAACGGAGCCAGAGTGTCGCCAGGCTGCGTAACTGGCGGCGGCTGGCTTGTCCTGTGCCAGACCGATCAAGGGCAGCAGCAGGGCGACAACGAGAAACGTGAAGGTGGTGCTTTTCATAAGGTCATTGAACCGGGGCCAGCCATCGCGCCGCATTCTTCACCACGCGCAATGGCTCGGCTTGCTTGAAGACCGGATACGTTTCGTGACCCGGCCGGAAGTAGAACACACGGCCCTGGCCCACCTGCCACACGCAGCCGCTGCGGAAGTGTTCGCCCTTGTCCCAATGTTCCTCGAACACCACCGCCTCGGGCTTCGGCACATGGAACGGCTCGTCATACATCTCCGTCTGCGCGATGTCCCATTTCAGAGGCAGTCCGGCGGCGATGGGATGCTCCGGCAGCAACGTGGTGACGTGGCTGGGCGCGCCGTCGCCGCGATACGCGGGGAAAATGCAGCCGGGCAGCGCCAGCTTCCACACGCCGTCCTCCTGGCGCAGCGACGGCGTCAACGGCGCGTCGCGACGCGGCACTTTGCCGTAGGGATTCTGGTTGGAGTATTCGAACTTCGCCGTGGCGCGCTCGGCGGCGGGGATCTGCGCCAGCGCGTCGTCCTTGGCCCGCTCCTGCATGAGCCGCACGAACGGCTTCGACCAATGCGCCGAGTGCAGCGCGATGAACCCCAGCCGCCCCTCGCGCACCCGCGCCACCAGGCGCTCCACGTTTTCGTCCGTGACCAGTTGGTTCTTCTGGTGACTCCACCAGATCACGACATCGGTGTCGGTGAGCGTCGTTTCATCGAGGCCCTGCGATGGCGAAGCGAGAGAAACACTTTTCACGGTGAACCCCGGTTGACCAGCGAGATGCGCTGCGATGGTTTCTCCCAGAAACTTGTTGCCGTAGGCACGCTTCTGCTCCGGCTGTTGCTCGTCCCATATCAGAACGCGGACGGGGCGCGGAGTGGCGGCGTTCAGGTTGGCCAGCGGAGCCAGCAACAGGACGGTGAGTAGTGTGAGCGCGTGTTTCATGGGCTGCATTTCATTGTTTCTCCAGCCAGGGCGCGACTTTGTCCGCCCAGCGCGCGGCGTGTTCGCGGAGACCGGGGCCGCTGAAGTGGACGCCTTTGCCGTCGCCGTCGCGCAGGTCACCTTTGAGCGCGTCGGTGTCGGGGCCTTCGAGGGCCAGTCCCTTCATCCACAGCGCAGCCTGCGCCGCGCGAATGTCCGGCGAGGCTTCATCACCGGGCACATGATAGCTGGCCTGCGCCACGAACCACGGCGCGCTCCAATCGATCTCGCGGCGTGAGGTGCGGATGAGCTGCTCCAGATAATCGCGGTAGAGCTTGCCCGGCAGTGTGCGCGAGGCGTCAGCCTGGTTGGCGTCGCTTTCGCCCTGATGCCAGAGCACGGCGCGAAAGCCGTGCGGGCCGAGTTGTTTCATGCGCGAACTGAAGTTGGTAAAAATTGAACCCTTGCTCTCCCACTCACCGTTCGGAAGTTTTCTCACGTTGCCCTCGATGGTGGGCGGATTTGGAAAAGTGCTCCCCTTCGGCAGCCACTCGCGCACGCTCGTAGCTCCCACACCACAGGCCACGATGCCGACCGGGACGTGAAATTTCTCTGCGATGGTATCGCCGAACGGCGGGATGAAACTGCCGCCACCGCCACTGGCCCCGGGCTGCGGATCGTTGGCGGGTCGCCAGCGTTTTCCATCGAACGCCGCGACGAGGCCGGTCCTGGTGTTCTGCTTTTCCGCGCCGTGGTTCGCGGAGTTCGACTGTCCGGCGATGACAAAGACTTCGCCGACACCAACATGCTCAATCACCGATTCGGCCAGCACGTCGTCGCCGGAAAGCGCACGCACTTCCAAACGGTGCCAGCCACCTGCGGGTGCGTCCCAGCGCGCCGCAAAACTTTGCCGCTTTGAATCAATGGTCAGTCGCCGCCACTTCCCCGGCTGGCCGTCCACGATGAGGCGCGCCTCGACGGTTAACTTCTTCACGGTAAAACCGGCCACCTCGCCGCTGATGAGCATGGAGCCTTTCTTCTTTGAAATTCGCTGGATGACTTGATGATCCAGCGGCGAGACCACGGTGATGTTTGGTCCGGCGTGAGCCTTCACGAAGCGCACCAGGTCCTGGCTCCGGAAGAAACCCGGCCACATGTTGTGCCCCTGGCCAGGCGGGATGATCAATTGCATCGAGCCGCCCAGCGCCGTGTAACGCTCCTTCACCAGACCGGAATTTGCTGCCAGCGGCACCACGGTGTCCACATCGCCGTGGATGGCGAAGAGCGGCACGCCCGCACTGGCCAAGGGCGCGAGGCGATCAATGGGGTTGTGTTCCTTGAGGTGCGCCTCCAATTCCTCCGGCTTCATCTCGTAAGCGCCCGCCGCCTTCGCAACGCCGGGATAGCTCGCGACATTGCACACGGGATAGATGCCGGCGAAGCCCGCGACTTTGTCCGGGTTCTCGGCGGCCCAGGAAAGGGTCATCAATCCTCCACGACTGCGCCCGAGCAACACTGGTTTCGCCGAGTAGCCGCGCGCTCCCGCCATCTCCGCATGAAACGCCGAGAACAGCTTGCGCCCCGCCGGACTGCCGAAGGATTCGCCCACATCGATGCCGGCGATAGCGATGCCGGCGTCAAGAAACTGATCGAACATCCACTGCTCCTCTTTGGCGGGCAGGCCGGGCAAGGTCGGCGCATACCAGACCCAGGGCTTTGAAGTTCTGGCGAAGTTTGCCTTCGCCGGGATGATGAAAGCAGTGTGCCCATCGACGAGAAACACTTCACCTGGCCGAGGCAGTTCCTTCTGCGGCGCGCTCTGGATCGAAGCGCCGGGAGAGGCGGCGTGCAGCGCCTGAGCGCTGACGAACAGGAGCAGGGCAAGTAGGGAGCGCGTTCGATTCATGCTGTTGCCACAGAGTGTTGAAATCTGGTTTGCGGGGCAATCTCCGACTCGCTGCCATGCGACCGTGCAAGGAGCACACGACATCACCAGTCGGCCATACTCCCGAACGGTGGCAGAGCTCAGATGTGCTTCGCCATTTGATCGCCGAGCAGCCGTTGACTCAACAGCAGCACGTCGCCACCCTCGTCGGCATGTTGCTATCCAGAAGACGGGATTTCGGTGCGCTCACGGTGTTGCTCGCAGGGCTGCTGGCCGGCTGCAAAACGTCGCGGCCAACTTCTCCCGCCCGTTCGGCCACCGAGGATACCGGCGGGCCTTTGATGAAGGAGCAAGCCGCCTATGATGTGCAGCACTACGACCTGAACCTGCGGGTGGACCCGAAGAAGAAATACATTTCGGGCACGGGGACGATTGAAGTGAAGGTGCTCCAGCCCACGTCGTGGCTGGTGCTCGATCTCGATCCGCGATTGAAAGTGAAGCGGGTCCGGCTGGCGAACGCGCCTGGTGTTGGCTCTGGAAACGAAACCTCGTTCGAACATCGCGGCTCCAAGCTCTGGGTATTTCTCGATCAGTTGATGCCGGTCGGCTCGCGGGTGGTTGCGGCCGTGGACTACGAAGGTCGTCCTCGGGAAGCGGTGAAGGCACCCTGGGATGGCGGGTTCACCTGGTCAAAGACCAAGAGCGGTCAGCCATGGATCGCCACGAGCGTGCAGGGCGAAGGCGCGGATCTCTGGTGGCCGTGCAAAGATCATCCCTCCGACAAGCCCGAGTCGTTCACCTTGCGCATCCGCGTGCCGTCGGGACTGGTCGTGGCCGCGAATGGCCGGCTCCTCGCAGTGCTGTCGCACGACGACGGCACGCGGACTTATCACTGGCACACCGCGTTTCCCATCAGCAACTACAACGTGGCGCTGAACATCGCGCCGTACGAAACGATCACGACCAATTACACCAGCGTGACCGGCGAGATTGTCCCGGCGACCTACTGGGTGCTGCCGGAGAACAAGGCGAAAGGGGAAAAGCTTTTTCCCGAAATGCTCGACCACTTGAACTTCTACGAGCGGCTGCTCGGGCCGTATCCGTTTCGCGGGGAGAAATACGGCGTGGCGGAGACGCCGCATCTGGGCATGGAACATCAGTCCATCATTGCCTACGGGAACAATTACAAGGGCGGCCCGCACGGCTACGACTGGCTGCACCATCACGAGCTGGGTCACGAATGGTGGGGCAACCTCGTCACGGCGGAGGATTGGCGGCACTTCTGGATTCACGAAGGGCTTTGCACCTACATGCAGGCGCTCTACGCGGAAGAGCGGGAAGGCACCATGGCCTATCACCACGCCCTCTACGAGAAGCGCCGCAAGATCAAGAACCTGCACGCCGTG
>JANNGC010000997.1:0-2645 GCA_031380445.1 Pedosphaera sp. | reverse complement strand
GCCATCTCGTAGGAAATGCCCGACTCCATCGAGTAACCCAGCGCCGCGCAATTGCCGCTGTCCGGCACCGGCACCACGACATCGGCGGGAATCGGACATTCGCGCGCGAGCTGGCGGCCCATTTCCACGCGGGCCTTGTACACATTGCGCCCGTTGATGGTGCTGTCGGGCCGCGCGAAATAGACGTACTCGAAAATGCAGAACGCGCGTTTCTCCTGCTCCGGCATGTACTTCACGCTGCGCAGACCCTTCGCATCAATGATCACGATCTCGCCCGGCTCCACGTCGCGCACGAACTTCGCGTGAATCAAATCCAGCGCGCACGTCTCGCTCGACAACACCCACGCACCGTCCACCTGCCCGATGCTCAACGGACGAAAGCCATGCGGATCGCGCACGCCGATCAGTTCGTTCTCCGTCATGATCACGAGCGAGAACGCGCCCTCAATGCGCCGCATCGTCTCGATGAGATTATTGCCATGCCCGTTCAGGCTCGGCTGCGCCATGAGGTGCAGAATGATCTCGCTGTCCACCGTCGTTTGGAAAATAGAACCCTTCGCCTCCAGCTCATCGCGCAACTGCGAGGCGTTCGTGAGATTGCCATTGTGCGCGATGGCGATCTGGCCCTTCGCGCAGTCCACGGTGAGCGGCTGCGCGTTGCGAATGTGCGAGGAACCGGTCGTCGAATAGCGCGTGTGGCCCACGGCCATGTTGCCGACGAGCGTAGGCAGCACGTCGCCGTTGAAGATTTGCGAGACCAGCCCCATCGCGCGGTGGACGCAGAATTTTTTCCCGTCGCTCGTGACGATGCCCGCGCTCTCCTGCCCGCGATGCTGAAGCGCGTAGAGGCCGTAGTAGGTCAGATCGGCGGCATTCGGATGGCCGTAAATGCCAAAAACTCCGCAATAATGTTTTGGGTAATCTTGCATGGGCTGTGTCACGCGCGGCGAACTATGCTGGTGGCGAAAAATAAATCCAGTGTTGTCGCGAGAACATGTGCGGGGCGCGAAGCTGGTGATTCACGCGACGCCGTTTCACCGGGCCACACTGGAGACAAACGGCAGGAACTTCGACACCACCAGACATTGCACCAACCCGATGACGCTCATCACGCTCACCAGCACCGACCAGCTCTTCAGCGTTTCCGTCTCGGTGAAGCCGCTGAACTTGCTCACCGTCCAGAAGCCGCTGTCATTCATCCACGAAAGCATCTTCGAGCCGAAACCAATCGCGAGAAACAGATACATCGGGTGATACGGCAGTGTGATCCCGGTGCTGACGATGGAATACATGATGGCCGAGGCGGTGATCATTGCCACCGTGGCCGAGCCTTGCGCGACGCGGATGATCGCGGACACGGCCCAGCCCACGAGGATGAGATTCATGTCCCACTTCACCGCGTAAGTGCTGATGACTTCGCCCACGCCGGCGTAGCGCAACATCGCGCCGAACGCGCCGCCCGCGCTGGCAATCAAAATGATCACACCCGCCGTAGCGAACTGCGGGCCGATCAACTGCGTGACCTTGTCGAGGCCGATGCGCTTCTGGCGAATCAACAACACCGCCGCCAGCACCGCGCCAATCAGGAGCGCGATGTGCCGGTCGCCGAGAAATTCCAGCCCGGTGAACAACTGCGGAAACGCCTGCCGCCCGCCGATCATTGTCAGCAGCGAAACCGATCCGATGAGCACGAGCGGCACAATGACCGGCGCGACCGACCATACGAAGGACGGCAGCTCCGACTCTTTCTTGGCCACAATACCTTCCAACTCCGCGCGCAATTCCCCGCTCACGCTCCGCATCGGCGCATTGACGCGCGCGCTGATCCACCGCGCGAGAAACCACGCACATGTCGCCGGAATGATTCCCGCAAGAATGCCGCATACAATCGTCTGGCCCACGTCGAGATGCAGGTTCTCCGCCATCGCCAGCGGGCCGGGATGCGGAGCCACGAGCGAGTGGGTGATGGTTCCGCCGCAACAGATCGCCAGCACATACATCATGTAATGTTTCCCGGTGCGTAGATGCAGCGCCTGCGCCAGCGGCAGCAGCAACATGAAGTAGGTCTCGAAGAAAATCGGAATCGAGAGCACGTAACCGCTGGCGAAGATGGCGTGCGCGGCGCGACTCTCGCCAAAGAGCGCGAGAAAGCGCCGCACCACCTTGTCCGCGCCGCCGCTTTCCACGAGGCAGACGCCGATCACGGAAGCAAGCGCGATGACCACCCCGATTTTCGCCGCCGTCTTGCCAAAGCCTTCCACTGTGAGTTCGACCGCTTGCACCCAATGGCTCCGCTCCTTCTGCGGAGTGCCGGGCAAGGTGCCGCGTTCACCGGGCAACGTCCCCGAGAGCACGCCTGTAAGAATCGCCGCGAAGATCAGCGCGAAGAAAGCGTGGACGCGCAGCCGCGTGATCAAAATCACAATGGTCGCGAGACCGATGCCGAGCACCGCGAGCGGCCACAAGCCCGTCGCGCCACCCGAGGGCGCAGCCAGGCCAAGCATGTTAAGGAACGGGCTGATGGGCCGGCAGTGCGACAGGAAACGGCGGCGGGGTCAAGGCGGGGTTCCAAGTCGAGAAGCTGTTGGGTGTAATGCCGGCTTGGACCACGACACAGGAATGTGTCTCAACCTGCCGGCTGGAAA
>JANNGC010000952.1:0-3586 GCA_031380445.1 Pedosphaera sp. | reverse complement strand
CGCCCTTGATCGACGCGTCCTGATCCAGCGGCGCTCCGGCCAGCACGGGAATGCGCGGGCCGCCGCCCGTCGCGTAATCGCTGTGCGAGCCGTCATCCGCCCCGAGGCTGTGTGCGTCGCCGTGCAGGATGACGAGGCCGGTGATGTTCTGGTCGCGAATGAAGTTCGCGATCTCTCGTCGCTCGGCCGCGAACGCGCCCCAGAAATCCGCGCGGTTCAGCAAGCTCCGATGCTGCTCGGCCAGCGCCGGGTCGCGCTCGAACTGCCACGCGTTCGTCTGATGAATGAAGCCCGTGATGCGATCGTGAATGGGATAATAATTCACGCCCGCCGTGCCAATCCACGGCACCGAACTCACCCACACGATGAGCGGATGCTTCCCCTTGGCCGCCAGCAGTTCGCTCTTAAACCACGCCTTCTGCGCCGCGCCGAGCATCGACTTGCCCGGGCCGTCGGCCATGCTCACCGGGTCGCGCTCCGAACGCTGGTCCGTGAGAATGAACTTCACGCGGCCCACCGCGAAGGTCTGGTAGATCGGCACGTCACGCTCGCCGGCGGGCGTGTCGTAGTGCGGCATGTACTCCTCGTAGATGCGCCGCGCCGCAAAATGAGCAGGCGCACGGCGGTCGCTGTTGTTCCCCGCGAAGTCGTGATCGTCCCACACATAGACCAGCGGCACCGCGCGATAGAGCGCGCTCTGGCGCGACGAGAACAGCACGCGGTCATACGCCATGCGGAATTTCACCAGCGCATTGCTCGTGATGTTCTCGTAATGAAAATCCCCGGTGTGCAGGAAGAAGAGCGGACGCAATTCGCGGATGCGATCAAACACCGGATTCTCCGAACCCGTCCGCGCGCACGAACCGAAGGCGAAGTTGAACGACGCCGGCGCATTCGTCGGCGGAAAAGTTTTGAACGCCCCGCGCTGCATCCAGTGCAAGACCCCGTTCACCTCCAGCCCGTAAAAGTATTGCGTGTCCGGCTTCAGCCCCGTGACACGGAAGTCCACCATCGCGCCCGAGGCATCCGTGGCCGTGGCCGGGCCGAACCAGAGCGGCTCCTGCAAAGCCACGTTCGTGCTCACCGCCAGCCGCGCGCTCGCGCCGATGCGCCGCAGCTTCGCCTTCACCCACGCCGAATCCGCCGTGACCGCACCCGAGATCGGCCCGCGCCAGATCGGCGGATCAATCGCGTGGGCGGCGACAGCCAGCGCGCCCGCGAGACAGACGGCGAGGAACTTCATGCGCCAACGGGTAACAACGCGGCGCGTGGAAGGCAAATGCTGCGGCTCGAGCCTGAAGCCGGACGGACTACGGCTCAGTGGCGACGCGGAAGTAGCGGAGGCCGGAATTGGTGGTGCGGTATTGCACGGTGCCGCCGTTGCCGGGCACGCCGGTGCTGAGGGTGTTCCACGCGTTCAGCACGGCGGCACCTTCCACGCGGTAGGTGAGGCCGGTATCGGAAAGCCAGGTGATGCGATTGGTGGAACCATTTTCGCGGAAGATCGACAGTGTGATCTGCCCGCCCGCCCCTTCCCATGCGCCGATGTCCGGCCCGGCCCCTTGCGGACGGGCGACGCCGCGCTGGTCGGTGGCGGGAAAATATTCGGGGTCGGCGGCATTCAGCGCGGGGCTATTGGCGCGCAGGGCCATCGTGAGGGTGGGACCGCCGTTGGCAGCCAGTGGAAGCAGCAGGGCATTGACGCTGTTGAAACTGCTGCCGCTGGCCCAAGTCGGCGTGCTGTCCGAAGAAAGATTGTGACCATTGTCCGCGACATTGCCACCAAATGAGTTGCTCGGATTGCCGTTCACGGTGTTGCCTTGGAGGAGAGAATTCAGAACATCGAAATAGCCGATGTTCACATACACGCCGCCGCCTTGGGAACTGGCGCTGCCCCCGCTGATGCGGTTGCTGGCGATGGTGCAGGAGCTGAGGAGCTGAACGCCGCCCTCGGAGGCGATGGCCCCGCCGCGGCCCACGGCACCGGCCGGGAGAAGTGAGTTGAGCACCAGAGTGCAGTTGTTCAATTCGAGTGGGCCTTGCGCGCAATAAATGGCTCCGCCCCGGAGCGAAGCGGCATTTTCCCGAAACGTGCAGCGTGAGAAACTGGTGTTGCCCGAAGTCTGAGCGTACGCGCCCCCGCTGCCCGGCCCCCGGCATTGGTTCCCGGCGAAGTCGCAGTCCGTGAAGGTCGCCGTGCCGCTCGTCACATGCAGCGCCCCGCCGTAGGTCGCGGAGTTGTTGTTGAGAAAAGTGGAGCGGGTGACCGCCAGCGTCTGGCCCGAGAAGTAGAGTGCGCCGCCGCTGAGGCCAGAACCGTTGGTGGCAAACGTGGACTGGTCGATCGTGGCATTCGCCTGCGCCTCCAGGCTGAGCGCGCAGCCGCGGGTGGTTGCGGTGTTGTGGGAAAACTGGCCGTTGGTGCTGATGAGAGTGCCGCCCAGAAGGTAAGCGGCGCCGCCGTAAGCCTCGCCGATAAAGGGCGGGTCGAAGATGCCGCCACCTTGCCGAAAAGTCGTGCCAGTGAATCCGGCGGTGGCTGAGTTGGATCTGAACGTGCAGTCGAAGAGGCTGATGGCCGAGTTCGTTCCGTAAATGGCCCCCCCGGAAGCGAGGCCCGCGCGGCCAGCATGAATTATTATCGTTGTATCGGCCCCGTTTCCTCCCTGCACCGAGCAGTTTTGAAAGGTGCAAGAGCGGGCCGTGAAGGCGGCGTTGGAAACCAGAACGCCGCCTCCTTCCGCAGACCCTCCCGAAAAACCAAAGATCGCATTCGGGAAGGAGCCTGGATTGGAATTGGTCCCGGCGACGCGGCCGTTGGCCACGGTCAAATTGATCAGTTCCAAACTGCCGCCCGGCAACACTTGGAAGATTCGATTGCTGTTGCCACCGCTGAGAGTCACAGCGTGGCCAGTCCCATCAATGGTTACCGCGCAGGTAATCGGAATCGCGCCAGTCAGCGTGATGGTGCCGTTGAAGTTGAAGGTGATGTCACCGCACGCGGCCACGGCGGCGCGTAGCTCCGCGTCGGTGCCAACTGTGATGACCGTCGCGGCGCGGGCGGGGGAGGCGAAACCAAACAAGGCGAGAACAAGACTCGTGAGGAGGAGCGCTGGAGTTTTCATAAGGTTATTTCCCAGTCCTGGAACGGGATTATTTTTACTCCTCTCCCGGCGGATTTGGGAAGCACGGAATGCGGGCACATTGAACCTTGAACTTGGAACAGTTGAACCTTGAACCTCCGCGCCGCCCGTGTCGTCACCCGAACCGCAACTCACGCCCATGATGGCGCAGTACCGCCGCATCAAAGGCGAACTGCCGAAGGACGCGCTGCTGCTCTTCCGCCTCGGCGATTTCTACGAAATGTTTTTCGAGGACGCGCAGATCGGCGCGCAGTTGCTCAACGTGTCACTGACCAAGCGCGGCGTGGTGCCGATGTGCGGCATTCCGCATCACGCGCTCCAGAGCTACATCGGGCGGCTGCTGCGCGCGGGCAAGAAGGTGGCGCTCTGCGAGCAGACGGAGGAAGCGCGACCCGGCCAGCTCGTGGAGCGCGCGGTGACGCAGATTCTTTCCCCCGGCACGC
>JANNGC010000866.1:0-3690 GCA_031380445.1 Pedosphaera sp. | reverse complement strand
GCCCCTTCTACCAGCGCCTGCGGGCCAAGGGCAAACCGGCCAAAGTGGCGTTGGTCGCCCTCATGCGCAAACTCGCCGAACTCGCCAACCTCCTCCTTAAAAGCTCTTCTTTCCAACTCACCAATTAAGACAGTTGCTACCACCGCTGACCAATCGAAAACGCGCCGTCTAGGTTGGTCACTTCGCCGGAGCCGTCAGCCGCTGCACTTCCTTCTCGAATTTCTCCGCGTCGTTCTTGCGCCCGAGGTCGCGCGCGAGTTTGGCCAAGCCGTTGTTCACGCGCGCGGCGTCGAAATAATCCGGCGCGAGGGCGAGCAGTTGCTGGTAAGTGTCGAAGGCTGGCTGCGGGCGGCCCAGATGAGCCTGAAGCTGTGCGAGCAAATCGGTGATCCAGATGCGCTGCTGCGACGAGGGGTTGAGTTTTAGAGCGGCGGCGAGCGCGTCCGTCGCCTCGGCGATCTGCCCGTTTTTCATCCGCAAGTGGCCGAGCTTTTCCATCAGCACCGCGCTGTTGGTCGTCACGGAGGGCACATCCTCCAAGTATTTGATCATCTCGTTCAGGGGCAGGCCGGTGGCTTCGTTCAATCCGACCACGCGCAGGTGCGACCACGGCAACAGTGGACTGTTCTCCTTCTCCAGTTTGAAATGCAGCGCGTCGGGAGCCGGGCCAAACGGACGATACAGCGGATCGCCCACCACCGTGGTCTGCCACGAGAGCGAGGTTTGCGCGGCGTAGGCGGCCTCGCCAAACGTCCAGCGGCGGAAGCCCATGCGCTCCAGGAGCGCGGCGATGTTCGGCGTGCCGGCGAGATAAGGCTCCTCGACACAGCCGAGCGTGACGGTCGCGCCCTTCGCCAGCAGCGGGCCAACCCAGAACTGACTCGTGGAGCGCAGCGTGTTCGCGCTGATCGAGTGCAGATGATATGCAAACGCGCCGGGCATGAACTCCATCGTGGCCTGCGCCAGCGCGCCCGTCGCATGCATGTTGTACCAGCCGACGTAGAACGCGAGATGGCTCATGGGAAAGCCCGTCGGAAAGAGCGCCTCCTGATTGTTCACCTCCGTCTCGTAACCCAACCGCGCCGTGATGGCCGCCGAGGCGCGCATCCAGTCGTCGCCCATTTTGTAAGATCCATTGGTGATGCCGCGCGCGTCCACGTAGGCGCGCCCCCACAGTCCGTTCGACTCCGCTTCAATGGCCTTGTCCACGAGACCGCGCGCGATCTCGATGGTCGGGCCGTCGAGCCGCGCGACCATAAGCAGGCCGTTGGTCGGGTGCAGCGTGAAGGCGTTGGTCACGCCGTAGAACGCGCTGCCGAGCGGCCCCGTGAGCGTGAATGCTTCCTGACGGCTGACGGGCAGCACCGCGAGATCGGCGTCCACGGCGGCTTCGTTGCGGCCTTTCAATTCAGGCTGAAGCTTGTCCTGGCCCAGCTCGTTCAATTCCAAGTCGCGAGAAATCTTCAGCGGCACGCCGTAGCACAGGACGAGGTAACGAATCTTCGACTGCGTGATGGCGTGGTACTCGGTGTCGCTGGCTTTGCGTTTGGCCTTGTTCAGTGTGAACAGTTTTTCCTTCACCAGCCAGTCGAAGATCGGCTTCTCCATCTTGCTGCGAAAGTCGGCGCGCGTGATGGATTCGGAATTGGCGTCCACGTCCACGCCGAAAAGCTGGCTGGCGGGAATGGTGCGGCGCGAGGCGTAGTGCTCGGCAAGCTGCTTCGAGGCGGGCAGGTTTTTGTTATAGACCACCACCACCGAATCACCGGCGCTGGCGGCGCGCGCCGGGAGCGCGAGTCCCAGCGACAGCACGGCCACACTGCAAATCCATTTCGTCATGCGGAAAATTCTACACGCAGCCCGTCGTAAGCCAACGCCACAGTTTCCGGCAGCTCGGCCTGCGCGAGGTCGTGATCGTACTCGTGCGTGAGATGCGTGAAGTACGTCCGCTCTGCACCAATGCGCCGCGCCGCCGTCAGCGCCTCGTCGAGGCACATGTGCGTGGGATGCGGCGCGTAGCGCAGCGCGTCAATGACTGCGACTTCGACGCCGCGCGCGGCGCGAACCGCCTCGTCGGTGACTTCCTTGCAGTCGCTGAAGTAGGCGAGCCGCTTGCGTGCGCCTTGCTCGAAGACAAAGCCGAGCGATTGAAAACGCCCGTGCGGCAGCGCGAAGGGCGTGAGTTTCAAATCACCAATTGCAAAGGCACCCGTGATGATGCGCGCGTCCGGCATGAAGTAACCTTTTGGAATCGGCCCGTCGGCGAAGGCGTAGGCAAAGACGCGGCGCAGCGCGCTCATTGTCACCTCATCCGCATAGACCGGCAGCCGCCCGCCGCGCAGATCACAGAAACGCCGGCAGTCATCCAGGCCCATGATGTGATCCGCGTGCGCGTGCGTGAAGACCACGGCGTCCAGCGAGCGGATGTTCTCACGCAAGCACTGGATGCGAAACTCCGGCGTGGTGTCCACGACCAGCTTTGCGCCCGCGCTCTCGATGTAGATCGAGGGCCGGGTGCGATGGTTCTTGGGATTGGCGAGAAACGCGGGCGGATAGTCTTTGCCGATGATGGGTACGCCTTGCGAGGTGCCGGAGCCGAGAAACGTAAATTGAAAACTCATCGTGCTGGAAAAAACTTTGCCGAACACGAGCGCGCCACGCAACACTTCCCCGTGCTCGCCACGCTGCGGATTAAAAACCTCGCGCTCGTCGCCGACCTGACGCTGGAGCTTCAGGCCGGCTACAACGCCATCTCAGGCGAGACCGGCGCGGGCAAATCCATCATCATCGGCGCGCTCAATCTCGCGCTCGGCCAGCGCGCCGACCGCACGCTCATCCGCAGCGGCGCGGACAGTTGCGCGGTCGAGGCGCTGTTCGACATCAGCAAGTTGCGCGCGCCACTGAAAAGTTTTCTCGATGAGAGCGGGCTGGAGCCGTGCGAGGAAAACCAACTGGTCATCAAGCGCGTCTTCACAGCGGCGGGTGCGAACAAGCAATTCGTCAACGGCTCACCCACCACGCTGGCCACGCTGGCCACGCTCGGCGAATGGCTCGTGGACATGCACGGGCCGCACGAGCATCAGTCGCTGCTTCAGCCTGCAAAGCAACTGGCCATCCTCGACGCGTTCGGAAAACTGGAACCACGGCGCGAGGAGTTTGCCGCGCTCGTCCGCGAACGCGCGCGCGTGGAGACGGAAAAATCCGCGCTCATCGTGGATGAAAAAACTTACGCGCAGCAGCTCGACTTGTTGCGCTTCCAAGTCCGCGAGATCGATGGCGCAAAACTTCAGCCCGGCGAAGACGAGCACGTCGAAGCTGAACACCAGCGCGCGAGCAACGCCGCCCGCCTGCTCGAACTCACGCAAAGCGCCCTCGGTCTTTTGAGCGAGGACGACAACGCCATTCTCACGCAGGCCGGCGCGCTCGGGCGCGTGCTGCACGATCTCCAGCGCGTGGACGCGAGCGCGCAGCCGCTTCTCACCGCGCATGAGCAAGGGTTGGAGACGTGGCGTGAATTGCAGACGCAACTGTCCCGCTACGCCGACGCCGTGGAACTCGATCCCGCGCGCCTCGGCGAACTGGAGGAACGGTTGAACCTCCTGCAAAGCCTCAAACGCAAATATGGCTCCACGCTCGGTGACGTCATCGTCTTTGGCGCGGAGGTGAAGCAGAAATTACAATCCCTGGAAC
>JANNGC010000844.1:0-3176 GCA_031380445.1 Pedosphaera sp. | reverse complement strand
TGATCCAGGCTGCGCGGAATCGAAATCGAGCGCGTCGCCTTCCGGCAATTCAAACATGGATTGCTCGACCTGAATCACGCCGTCGCGCACCAGACATTCCCAGTAGGAATAAATGTGCGCGCGGCGCACTTCGAAGAGACTGGCGAAGCTGGACATCATAATGGGCCGGCCCGTCGTGCCCGCGCCCGCGCCGGGATCGAAGTTGTGAATGGCCGTGTCCTCGATCAAACCGTAGGCACCGGTCTGCGCGTTGACCTGCGCGTGGGAAACGTCCGCGAAGCGCAGTTGGATGGACGCGTTCGCGCCCGTACCGGAGAGCGGTCCCCAGGTCGCGTTCGCCGCGCCGTTGATGTTGAAATAAACCCTGTCGTCGAACGTGCCGTGGGCATTGATGTGACCGCCGGGTTGCGTGGTGATGCTGCGGCCCGCGTCCACGAGCACGACCGCGCCGTTGGCGACTTCGAGCGTGGTGTTGGTCGGGATGATCAAATTGTTCGTCACGTAGAGCACCGTGCCGCGGTTCGAGGCGAGCAGGCTGGAAGTCAACGTGCCGCCCGCCGTGAGCGCCGTGATCTGGTAGATGATGTCCTGCGTGAGGTTCGAGAGCAGGTTGCCGCTGCCGTCGAGCGCGGCGATGTAGAGGCGGTTGTAGCCCGGGACGAGCAAGACGTTGTTCGTCCACAAACCTGAACCCGCGTTGAACGTGGCGTCGTCGCCATTCACCGTGACGCGCGTCGTGCCGACGACCGTGTTCGAGCCGGTGAGCAGAAGCTGATTCGTGGTCGCGAGCGCGTAGAGTCCGTTGTTCGGCACCGCACCGGACGCGACGGGCACCACGGCCAGATCGGGCACCATGATCAAATCAGAACTGTTGAGCGCCCCGTTCACGCCGATGATGGCGAGATAGTGGGTGCCCACACCGAGTCGCGAACCGACGGCACCGAGGTCCGTCACGATTGGGGCCAGACCGCTGGCGCCCAAGGAAGATTCATGAGTGGAAGTGGTCACCACCGTGTTCGTCGGCTCGACGCCGGGAGTGCCTGGGACGTTGGCCGTGCGCTGCACTTCCACGCCATCGAGATAGGCCACAAAGCCGTCGTCGTAATCCATGGTGAGGCGCAGACGCGCGCTGGGATCGATGGCGTTGGTGATTTCAAATTCCCGCCGGAGGTAGAGCGTGCGGTAATTGTTCACCATGTCCGTGAGAATGGTCCGGCAGTTGTTCGTCTCGTTGGGCGTGGCGGCGTCGGTGTTGTACCCGAAGCCGCCTGGCCCGGTGAGCCAGGTTCCATCCAGCGTGGCGTCGAGATTCGTCTGCCAGCCCGAGACGGGCATGTTCGTCCCCTTGTGCCAGCGCCAGACGTTGGTGCGGCTGACGATGGTTTCCGCGCCGGCGGGCGGCGTGCCGACCTGCACGGTGAAAACCTGCGCGGACACGGACGAAACCAAGCCGAAAAAAGCCAAAGCCAGCCCGGCGCAACGCGTTTGAGTCAACATAAAGTGATTGAGCTTGGCACATCGCGAAGTCGTTGACAACGCCGCAACATGATGATGACTCGATTGTCATGCTGGGCCTTCGCTGCGCAGCAAACGCCCGGCCCGGCGACCGCTCGGGATCAGGGACGCACAAACTGCGCTTGAAGCTGGCCGGTCTTGCCGTTCCACACGCGCAACACTCCATCCGCGCCGCCCGCCAGCACCACGCTTCCGTCCGCCGTCGTCGCCACCGCGTATCCGTAATCCGTCGCTCCCGGGAAGGACCGGACTTTCTCGCCACCGCTTTTTACGAGCACCACCTGACCGTCTCCCGCGCTGAGAACAGCCTCATCACTCACACCGACAAAAGTGGTGGCAGTGATCTCCTTCGCAAAGCCCTCGATGTTCTTGCGGCGTTCACCAGTCGTGGTGTTCCAGACTTTCGCCACGTTGTCCGCACCGGCGGTGAGCAGCGTGCGACCGTCGCGCTTCCACGCCACACCGAGGACGTGATGCGTGTGGCCTTCGAGTGTGCGGACGATTTTTCCGGTGGTGACGTCCACGATTTTGGCGAAGCGGTCGGCGGCACCGGAGGCCAGGAATTTGCCATCGCCCGAAACATCCAGCGCGAACACCGAGTCGCTGTGGACATTGGGGAAATCGCGAACGAGCGTGCCGTCCTGCACGCGCCACAACTTGATCTCGCCGCCGCGCGTCGGTTCGCCACCGCCGGTGAACAGTTGCTGGCCATCCGCGCTGAAGCGCAGCGCGTTCACGCGATCCGCCAGCGGCGAATTGGCCCCGCCGGTCCCGATGGTGCGTTCGAGAGTCCACTTGGAATTCCAACCAGGCTCGAAGGGCGCGCCTGTTTCTGCGGTCCAGAAGCGGATCGCGCCGCTGTCATCCGCACTGACCAGCGCCTTGTCTTCGACCGAATACACCAGCGCGCGAATGGGCTTCTCGGTTCCGGCCAGCGCCTGCTTGGCCGCACCTGACGCGGATTCGGCCTGCTTCATCTGAGTTTCAGCATCGGCCAGCGCGGTCTTCGCGGTGGCCAAAAGCGCGTCAACTTTGCGAACGCCATCCTCGGCGAGTTGTAGCTCGTGCTCCGCTGTCCGACGCGTTTGCTCCGCATTCTTGAAAACCTTCCCTGCATCCACCACGGCCTTGTTCGCAGCCGCGAGCTTTTCCGTCGCCGCCTTGTGTTTTGATTTTACGTCGGCGGGAAGTTTTTCGAGTTCCGACTTCGCGCCGGCCAGCAAGTTCGACTTCGCACCGGCCTCGGCCACAAGCCTGATCTTGTCCGCTCCCTCCTTGGCCGCTTTGGCCAGCGCCGTGGCATTCGTGAAATCCTTCTCGGTTGAAACAATGGCGTCCGTCAACCGGCCGACTTCCGGCCCCAGTTCCCGCAGTGCTTCTTCCGCCGCGCGTTGCGCCGTCACGGCATTGGTGACGGCCAAATCTTTTTCACCGGCGATTTTCGCCAGCGCGGTGTTCGTGTCGGCGGCCTTCTTCTGCCGCACCACCGCAGTGGCCTGATTCGTCTCGGCAGTCTTCAGGGCGGACTTGCGAAACTCGATCTCCGACTTGGCGAAGGTGAGTTCGCGCTCGCTCTCTTCCAAGCGGAAGCGCGCCCGCCGGTCACCCTGCAATTCGGCGATGGTTTTCGGAAAGGCATTCGTGCGCAGCACCGAGCCGTT
>JANNGC010000384.1:0-5498 GCA_031380445.1 Pedosphaera sp. | reverse complement strand
AACTGGTTGGTCACTTCTGAACGAATCAGATTCAGGAACGGCAGCGGATTGGGATCAAGTATGACGACGGCCTGCGCGCGAGGCAGGAAAACGGCGAGGGACAGGCTGAGGACGAACAGTAATTTCTTCATGATTTATTTTTTAATTCAAACGGGCGGGCGAGTTTGTAAGGGACGTGAGGAGGCTTGGCAATTCGGCAAGTGGTCTTGATGTGGAGGAGCGCAACTCAGCCCTGTTTTGGAAGAACGACGATGCCCTACCACTCGCCCCATTCACACCGCCTTCCGGGTTAAGACTAGTCTTGCGAGCCACGCTGTTCCCAGGGCGCGTCCCGTTGCGCGCTTGCCCGGTCTTGGGTCGTTCAGTAGCTTGCGCGCGCTATGGATGAAAATGTCACGCCGCCCACACCTGCGCCGGAGCCGGCCCCCGCGTCCGCATCGCTGCCTCCGCCTCCGCCGTTGCGTGCTGCGCCGCCGCGTTTTCAACAACCGACTTACGTGCCGCCTGCACCGCGCGGTGGTCGCGGCTGGAAAGTTTTCGCCCTCATCCTCTGCGTGCTGCTCCTGTTCGTGCTGATTTTCAACCCGCTCGCCATTCTCTCCGACCTCGCGGGTGGCGGTGGCGGTGGCGGCATGATGACCGGCCACGCCAGCGGCCCGCAGTTGCAGGAACATTGGATCGAGGACAACGGCAGCGCCAACCGCATCGTGGTCGTGCCGGTCGAGGGCGTGATCACATCGCAGAGCATGGGGCGCGGCGGGCCGACGATGGTGGACATCATCCAGGAACAGTTGCGGCACGCCGCCGAGGACAAGCGCGTGAAAGCCGTCGTGCTCAAGGTGAATTCTCCCGGCGGCGAAGTGCTCGCGAGCGACGACATCTATAACTTGATCGTGAAATTCCAGCGCGACACGCGCAAGCCCGTCGTCGCCTCGATGGGCAGCCTCGCGGCTTCGGGCGGCTACTACGTGAGCGCGCCGTGCCAGTGGATTGTCGCGAACGAACTGACCATCACCGGCAGCATCGGCGTCATCATGCACGGCTACAATTTTCGCGGCCTGATGGACAAGGTGGGCGTGCGTCCCGAGGTTTTCAAAAGCGGCAAGTTCAAGGACATGCTCAGTCCTGACAAACGCGAGGAGGACATCTCGCAAGAGGAACGAGACATGATCCAGTCCATGATCAACGAGACCTTCGACAAGTTTAAGAGCATCGTGGCCGAAGGGCGGGGCAACGCGGCGAAGAAGAACAGCGCCGACGCCGACAAAGGCCGCGCTCTCTCCGACAACTGGGTGCAATACGCCGACGGCCGCATCCTCTCCGGCAAGGAAGCGCTGCGGCAGGGCTTCGTGGACGAGATCGGAAACTTCGAGGCGGCGGTGGAACGCGCGCAGAAGCTCGCGAAGATCACCGACGCGAATTTGATTCAGTATCAGCCCGTGTTCGGACTCGGCGACCTGCTCGGCATCTTTGGCAAGAGCGAGGTGCAGACGCTGAAGATCGATCTCGGACTCGATTTGCCGAAACTTCAACTGGGCCGTCTCTACTTCCTATGTCCACTCGCTCTGCCGCGCTGAAAAACGTCACCGTCATCCAGCACCCGCTCGTCCAGCACAACCTCACGAAGTTGCGCAACGCGAAGACCGGCTCGGAAGATTTCCGCCGCGGCATCGCCGAGGTCGCGGCGCTGATGGTCTATGAGGCCACGCGCACGTTCCCGACGAAAAAGGTGCGCGTGCAGACACCGCTGGCGAAAGCCGACGGACTGGAGCTGGTGCGCGAAGTGATTCTCGTGCCGGTGTTGCGCTCGGGACTCGGGATGCTGCCGTCCATTCTCCAGCTCATTCCGCACGCGCGCGTCGGCTTCATCGGCATGAAGCGGCAGGAGGAAACTTTGGAGGCCGTGGCGTATCACAAGAGTCTGCCCGCCGACTTGCGGAAGTTTGAAATCATCCTCATTGACCCGATGCTCGCGACCGGCGGCAGCCTGCTGGCGGCGATGGAACTCTTGTTCGAGCGCAACGCCGAGCATGTGCGGATTGTGAACCTCGTCGCCTCGCCCGAGGGCATCGCCACCATTCGCGCGCGCCATCCGAAGGTTCCGATTTTCACCGCCGCGATTGATCAGAAACTGAACTCGCACGGCTACATCGTGCCGGGGCTGGGCGATGCGGGGGAGAGGTTGTTTGGGGTTTGAAGCACGAAACGCAACGCACCACACGAATATGAAATCCATCAGCGCAGCAATCATCGTTGTTGCAGCATCCGGCCTCATTCTGGGCGGCTCTCACATTCAGCACGGCGGCACCCAGTCGTTTGTCCAGATCGTTGGCTGTGGAGTCGGTTTGGCTGGATTGTGGGGCTGGTTTGTGAGCCTCAAAGAGAAATGAACTTTGAGAGAGTGTCGGAGGTGTAGTCCGGCTAGGAGCGCCGATTTCCAAATCGGCGCGGTTCTCAGCGGTTCGGTTCCCGCCGATTTGGAAATCGGCGTTCCGCTGACTAAGCCGCCAGCGGCTGCGCGCGGAATTGCTCGGTGAGATCGGCGAAGGGTTTCTGCGCCTCCAGCCAGCGGGTGTCCTGCGCGATGTCGTGCATGGACGCCTGGGTGTGATTGCAAATCAGATACAGTTCCTCGCCCACGCACACGAACGCCTCGAAGGCCGTCCCGACCTCGTGCCGCGCGAAATCAAAATGCCCCGGCTCGTGTTTCCCGTGCAGCACCTGCGTGCGCAGGCTGCCGAGATCGTTCACGAAATTCTTCTGGAAGTGCTCCTTGCGCGGGCCGTCGTAGGACACGATGCGTTCCCGCCCGCGCTGGAGCGAGATGATGGCCCACTCGTCGAACACGGTCTTGCCGTAGCGCGCGTTCATCTGGCTGGCGCAGCGTTTCACGGAATCGAGCGATTGCGAAAGTGTCATAAAAGTTATCTGGATTAGCGGCAGCAGGAATCACGACTTGAGCGCGACACGTTCTGTCCTCGCGTCGCAACTTTCTCTTGCCTCGCGCGCGCTCGCGACAATCATTCGCGCCTGATGTTTTCCAAAGAGATTCGTTCCGTGCATTTCGTCGGCATTTGCGGCACCGCCATGGCCTCCGCCGCCGTGGCCATGAAAGAGAAGGGTTACAACGTGACGGGCAGCGATACGAACGTGTATCCGCCCATGTCCACGTTTCTGGCCGAGCGCAAGATTGACGTGATGCCGGCCTACGCGCAGCAGAACCTCGCGCACAAGCCCGACCTCGTCGTCATCGGCAACGCCATGTCGCGCGGCAATCCCGAAGTCGAGGCCGTGCTCGAACACAAGCTGCGCTACTGCTCGCTGCCGGAGTTGCTCAAGGAATTCTTCATGCGCGGCAAGCGCGTGCTGGTCGTGAGCGGCACGCACGGGAAGACGACCACGACTTCGTTGCTCACCTGGGTCTTCGAGCACAACAAGTTGAACCCGTCGTATCTCATCGGCGGCATCCCGAACAATCTCGGGCAGGGCGCGCGCTTTACGGACAGCGAGTGGTTCATCATCGAGGGCGACGAGTACGACACGGCGTTCTTCGACAAACGCAGCAAGTTCGTCCACTACCTGCCCGAGGTCGCGATCATCAACAACCTGGAATTTGATCACGCAGACATTTTTCCCGACCTCGCTTCGATTCAGAAATCGTTCAGTCACTTCGTCCGGCTGGTGCCGCAGAATGGGTTGCTGCTGGCGAATGGCGACGACGCCAACATCGCGCCACTCCTGAACGTGAACTTCTGCCCGGTGAAACGCTTCGGCCTCGGCGAGAACAACGCGGTGCGCGCGTTCAACCTGCGCTACGGCCCAACGGCGAGCGAGTTTGAGATTCCGAGCTTCAAGTTTCATCTCAACATGGTGGGAGAGTTGAACGTGCGGAACGCACTCGCGGTCGTGGCGGCGGCGAAGCATTGCGGGCTGAAGAACCAGCAGATTCAGGACGCCTTCTCGACGTTCCAAGGCATCAAGCGCCGCATGGAGGTGAAGGGCATCTCGGGCGGCGTAACTGTGGTGGATGACTTCGGACATCATCCGACAGCGATTCGCGAGACGCTCAAGGCGCTGCGCCTTAAATTTCCGTCGCAGAAAATCTGGGCCATCTTCGAGCCGCGCAGCAACACCACGCGGCGGAATGTTTTCCAGACCGAGATGGTGGACGCGCTGCTCGGCGCCGACGCCATCGTAGTCGCGGAAATTGCCAAGCTCGAACAAGTCCCCGTCGAGCAGCGCCTCGATCCAGCGAAGCTCATGGCGGACATCCGGGCCAGCGGCAAGTCCGCCGAATATCTCCCCGGCGTGGAAGCCATCGTGGATCATTTGAAGAAGAGCGCGGGCGGCGGCGACGTGGTCTGCGTGTTCAGCAACGGCGGCTTCGGTGGCATTCACCAGAAGCTGTTGAGCGCGTTTCAGTATCGCCGCTGACGGAGCGCGGACTTTCCAGTCCGCACCAAGCCACCAAGTAGTGAGGCTCAAGATGTGTCTGAAGCATTCCGACGTTCGTTGCTTGCTGCGGGCTGGAAAGCCCGCGCTCCGTGCGCTTGGCGAATTCCCGAGATTGGTTTCGCCCCACAGCTTTTGCTACCTTCCCGCCGATGGCAGGCAGCACCACCAAACTCGCGCCGGAAGAATCGCCGAAATGCCTCGTGCAAACGGTCGCCGACGTGATGCGCCGCGCGCCCGCGCTGGAGGCGGTGAAGATTGATCGCGCGCAAAACTCCATCGCGCTCGCCACGCTCGGGCCGACGGATGCGGGTTTGGAGAAAGTTCTCACCCAACAAATCCGCGCGCTGCAAGAGCAGTCGCCTTCCTGCCGCCTGCTCGCGGGCGATGCGAACTGCGATTCCTGCGAACTCACCTTTGACCCCGCGCTCAAGCGCAGCCTGAACATCCAGCAGGAGCCGACGGCGACAACGATCTCACGCGTGAGCTGTCCGACCGCGCCGCGCTTCTGGAAATGGCGCGCGTTCCCGCTGCCGAGAATTGTCCCGCGCGAAGTCCACGTCGAAGACGCCGAGACGCATCAGCACGAATGGAAGCAGCAGCTTTTCGCCGCCGCGCTCTGCGGCGTGTTCCTCGCGCTCGCCAGCTTTCTGCCCAAGGGCGCGTGGACGCTGCCGCTCTACCTCGCGTCGTATCTTTGTGGCTCGTGGTTCACCGCCAAGGAAGTGTGGGAGCATCTGCGCGAGGGCAAGGTGGATGTCCACTTCCTCATGCTCACCGTCGCCGTGGGTGGCGCGGCCATTGGCGCGTGGGGCGAGGGCGCGATTTTGCTGTTTCTCTTTTCACTGTCCGGCGCGCTCGAACATTTTGCGATGGGCCGGACGCAGCGGGAAATTTCCGCGCTCTTCAAGTCCGCGCCCAAGTCCGCCATCGTGCTCGGCGAGAATCATTCCGTGAAGGGGCGCCGACGCGTCGAGCTTGAGCAACTGCATGATGGACTCGACTCGACCGAGCTCCCCGAGCGGCTTCGGGAAGGTGGCGGTGAA
>JANNGC010000380.1:0-2915 GCA_031380445.1 Pedosphaera sp. | reverse complement strand
CGTGCGCTGCCTCGTCACTGCCGGTCCCACGTTTGAGCCGCTCGATCAAGTGCGGCGGCTCACCAACCATTCCACCGGCCGCCTCGGCTCGGAACTCACCGGCCACCTCACCGGCTGCGGCCACGAAGTCACGCTCCTCATCGGGCAGCAGGCGACGTGGCGGGGCGAGCGCGGCGCGGCCCGCGTCGAGACCTTCACCACCACGGACAATTTGCGCCTGCGCCTCCGCGCGCTCGCCGACGAAGGCTGGGACGCCGTGTTCCACGCCGCCGCCGTCAGCGATTTCACCTTTGGCAAAGCCTTCAGTCGCGACGCAAAAAATCATCTGCATGAAGTGCGCTCCGGCAAACTCTCCACGCGCGGCGAACCGCTGCTCGTGGAACTGGTGCCCACGGCCAAAATCATCGCCGAACTGCGCGGCTGGTTTCCCCGCGCGACCCTCGTCGGCTGGAAATATGAAGTGGACGGCCCGCGCGAAGCCGTGATCGAGAAAGCCTCGCGCCAGATTTTCGAGAACCAGACCGACGCCTGCGTGGCGAACGGCCCGGCCTATGGCGCCGGCTTCGGCTTCGTGACGCCCGAAGGCTGCGCGCCATTGGCGAATGCGGCGGAGCTTTACGGGGCGCTGGAGAAATTCATCGGCGCGTGACGGGCTGGAGCGCGGCGTTCACGCCGCTGCAGCGTTTGCCAGGGCCAGGCCGTCCTGATTTAAGAAACCGCATTGACCATCGCGGCTTGAAGCGGCCTGAAGTCCGCGCTCCATGCGCCGGAACTTCCCTTGCGCTCCCGTGCGGACATGGTTCCATTCCGGCGTCGCGTTCGTAGCTCAATTGGATAGAGCTTCTGACTTCGAATCAGAAGGTTGCAGGTTCGAGTCCTGCCGGACGCACCACTTTCGAAAAGCTGAAATGCTGAAATCGGCCATGACGTCCGAACATCCTCCCGCCCTTTCAGCATTTCAGCATTTCAGCATTTCAGCGTCTCAGCTTTTCCTATTTCACCCTAATCACATACACCGCCGTGACGTAGGGCGGGAAGGGCTGCGCGCCGGGGCTGAAGTCCGTGGTCACAAAATTGTTCACGGGTTGCGTGCCTGAATTATCCGCCTGCGCCGTGGCAAAGGAATCAATGCCGCCCACCGCACCGCTGTTCACGCCGCCGCGAATGAACCGCTGCGCGCCCGTATTGATGTCCGGCATGAGCTGCCCGTTCAGCGGCGACTCCGCATCGCTGAGGAACTGTCCGTTGCACTCCACGAAATTCGCGGGCAGCGCGGGCACGCCCGGCGTGTCCTTGAACCACGGGATCACGCCACCAATCGGCACCAAGTTCGCGAGCGCCGCGAGCTGCGCGGCCAGTATGTTGATCTGCGCCTGCAAGGACGTCAGCAGCGCCGCCTGCGCATCAAGGAGCGCCTTGAGCGCGTTGAACTGATCGCGGAACGGCGCGGACTCCAGTTCCGCATTCGTCGGGGGCCAGGAGGGATCGAAGGGCATAAAATTGTTGAGGGTTGAAAGTTGAGAGTTGAGAGCCGGACGCAAGGTAGGGCGACGCTGTCCAGTGCCCGTGCGGAAGCACCGCGCCCTACCTGCACGTCCGTCGTTTGTTCACACGATCCGCAGTTGGGCAATGTCGCTCCACTCCGTCCATTGACCGCCCACGAACGCGGCCATTTGGAAGTAGCAGATCTGCCCCGGCGTTTCGCCCGTGATGGTGAAGGTGGATTTCGAACCTTCGTACTTCGTCTCCCACGGCCCGGTGGCCGCCGCGCCGCAACGCACGCGATAGAGCTTCGCGCCCTTGCGCCGGTTGCAGCCGCCGTCCACTTCGCCATCATGATCGCCGTGCGAGACGTAGAAGTTGGTCAAGGGCGACGTGTCCGGCGTCGCGTCCGTTTCGCTCTGCAAGGGCACGAGCAGGAAATCCAGCTTCGTCTTGTCATAGCTGGTCTGCGTGGCGCTGTTTTCCGCCGAACGCGTGGCGAGCACTTCGGCGGCTTTGCGTTTGTTCGCCACCTCCGTGACGAACGCGGCCCGGCCCTGATCATACGTGGCGAGGTTTTGCACCGCTGCATCCAGATCATCCGCCGCGCCGTTCAACTGCGCGGGCGTGACTTCCGGGGTGGTGATGACGACGGGAGTTTTCCCGAGACCCGTCGCGAGCGTGCGGCAGATTTGCGAAACACCGGCTTCGTCGCGTTGTCGGTTTTTGAGGGCTGGCTTGGTCATGCGTTTTTTTACTCCTGGGGCGGGTGGCGTGGTCAGTGCCTCATCAAAAAGCCTCCCTGCGTCCAGACGCACCAGAGGTGAGGAATCAAAACGCGCCATGTTAATGAATGATTTTCCCGCCCGTGAATTTGGTGAACGTCAGACAAATACTGACGCGGTTCGGAATCGGCAAGAAAAAATTTGCGGCTGTAAAACGTCGCCGCAAGGTCGCCGCAAAACTGGCTGAGATCGTCCCGCCACCGGACGATGGTGCGGCGGGAAAAAACAGGAGTGCCGCAACTCACCGCACCGTGGCCGCCCCACCGGCTGAGACTGTCCGAGACCCGGACGACACTGTGGCGGGACCAAACACTCCTGCGGCGAACTCCGACGACCTTGCCGCAGACCCCGGCGATCTTGCGACGGCGGTCGGCGCTGTCGCCCGGAGGCCGGACACTCTCGCCGGGTGCGCCAACACTGTTGCCCGGACGCCCGGCACTCCTGTCCCGGTTCGCCACAACGTCATCCCGCGTCCGGACAAGCTTGCTTCGGAGCCGGACAGGCTTGTTTCCCGGCCAGACAAGCGCGCGCACCTTTCCCGGGGCCCGCCCCGGGGCCGACCCAATCACCAAATACCTGACCGGGGAGTTATCCACGCCCGCAGAGACCCCGCCCGCCCCCCAGGGGGCGACCCCGCCCCACCGCCCC
>JANNGC010000717.1:0-4129 GCA_031380445.1 Pedosphaera sp. | reverse complement strand
GACGATGATGCCGCCGTTCACGAACACGAGGCTGGTCGGGATGTTCAACTTGTCGGCGAAGACGGTGAACTTGTCGGCCTTGCCGTCGCCGTCCGTGTCTTCGCAAATCTTGATCGAGTCGTTGCCCTCGCCCGTGCGCTGCACGTCATGCGGGTAATCGCGCGTCTCCGCGACCCAGCAGCGACCGCGCTCGTCCCACGCGAAAGCGATGGGCTTGGCGATGTCCGGCTCGGCGGCGAACAGTTCAAGACGCAAATCGGGCGCGACCTGTGTGCGCTCCTTGCTGCCTTTGACCGAGAGCGGTTCAACGAACGTGAGCGCCTCCGCGCGGCGCTCATAGTTGGCGACATTCGGATTCGGCTCGCGCTTCTCCGGTTCGCGTTGCGCGAGGAAGGCTTCCCAATCTTTCTTCCGTGCGGCACCCAAAGCCCCGAGCACCACATCGCGCACGGATTGAACAAACTTCTTGTCGTCCTCCGCAGTCGGCGCTGCGACCACATTCTTCGTGTTCACGCCGACCAGAGTTTTGAAATCCCCCAGCGGCGCATCGAGCAGCACGACATCGAACTTCGCAATCCACTCCGGCGTCACCACGCGCGCGTCGCTCGTGTAATCGAACCAGATGGCGTCGCGGCCCAGGTCGCGCATCAGGACATGCGCGTGCCGCGCGGATTCCGTGCCGTCTTTGCCGAGGTGCAGCACGCGGATGGGGCCGGTCGCGGCGTGGGTCAGTGCAGTGGCGGTCAGCGCCACGAGGAGAGTCAGCAATCGTTTCATGTCATTTCTTCCAGTCGGGAATTTATTTAAGACTGGCGAACCCAGACGCCGCAAGCCAACGAGGAATTACGCCTTTCGTCCGAGAAAATTGCCCAACGCCCCACTGCCTCTTCATTCGTCTGCCCTAATTCGTCTGCCCCTCGGTCAGGCGACGGCTGGGGCAGACGAATTGGGGCAGACGAATTCAAAATCAAAAAGGCGACAGAGCTTTGCCGCACTTGCCTTCGCCATTCCGTTTCACCGCTTGCCGCTTCCGCACCGTTTCCCTAGCCTCGCGCACATGGCTAAAATCCTCGTCGTTGATGACGAGATCACGATGGTTCAAATCATCTCGGAACTGCTGCGCGCCGAGGGGCACGAGGTTTTTCCCGCCAGCAATCTCGAAACAGCGTGCGCTCTACTCGAGGCGCAGCGGCCTGAGTTGCTCATCACGGATTTGTATCTGGAGAAGGCGCGGCCCGTCGGTCTCACCTTGCTCGCGAAGGCCACCGCGCTCCATCCGCCGCCCGTCGTCATCGTCATCACCGGCTTTGCCACGGTCGAGACGGCGGTGGAGGCGATGCGCAAGGGCGCGTTCGATTACCTGCAAAAGCCCTTCAAGCTCGATGAATTCAAGGTGAGCATTCACCGCGCGCTGAATTACAACCAGGCCATCTCCGAGAACGTCTATCTCCGCAAGCAGCTCAAACACAAATTCCAGTTCGACCAGATCGTGGGCCTCGCGCCGAAGATGCAGGAAGTCTTCAAGATGGTGGAGCGCGTCGCGGACACCGACAGCACGAGTCTGATTCTCGGCGAGAGCGGCACGGGCAAGGAACTCGTGGCGCGCGCGCTGCACTTCAACAGCCGCCGGCAGTTTGCGCCGTTCATCCCGATCAATTGCGCCGCGCTGCCGGAGAATCTTCTGGAGTCGGAACTGTTCGGTCATTGCAAGGGCGCTTTCACCGGCGCGCTCAACGACACGAAGGGACTCTTCGAGGAAGCCGATGGCGGCACGCTGTTCCTCGATGAGATCGGCTCGATGCCGCCGCTGCTCCAAAGCCGTCTGCTGCGCGTGCTGCAAGACCGCGAGGTGCGCCGCGTGGGCGAGAACACGCCCATTCACGTCAACGTCCGCGTGCTCTCCGCGACCAATGAGCCGCTGGAAAAGAAAATCAAGGCCGGCACCTTCCGCGAGGATTTGTATTACCGGCTGAACGTCATCCCCATTCAACTGCCGCCGCTCCGCGAGCGTCGCGATGACGTGCCGCTGCTGGTCGCGCGCTTCCTGCGCGACCGCGTCCACGCGCGCACCGGCCAGCCGTTCCACGTCACGCGCCAGGCGATGGCCGCCCTCACCGTTCACGACTGGCCGGGGAACGTTCGTGAGCTGGAGAACGCCATCGAGCGTTCCTGCGCTCTCTCCGACACCGAAGTGATCAAGGTGGACAGCCTGCCGCCGACCGTGATTGCCGCCGGACTCGCGCAACCGAAAGATCTCAGCATCACGGACACCAAGTTCTTTGATCTACCCGAGCAGGAGCCGTCCGCCACGAACGGCAAGACCGCCGCCGCGAATCCCGCCGCGCCGTTGATCCATCTCAGGTCCTTCATGCGCGATCAGGAACTGGCCTACATCAATCGCGCGCTCGCGCAGGCCGGCGGCGACAAGGAGAAGGCGTCGCAGGCGCTCGGCGTCAGCCTCGCCACGCTCTACCGGCGGCTGGCTGAAGAGTAGGAATGGCGCAGTGAGTATTTCTTGGACGTAACGCCGGCTTTCCAGCCGGCAGGTTACGAGACTTTCCAGTCTCGTGTTCACCAAACTGGCCGGACGTGTGCAATAAAAGACGACGCTCCCGGGTGCCGCCGCTTGCCGACACGGGAAGAACACGAGGCCAGAAAGCCTCGCCACCTGCCGACACGAATGTCGGCGTTACCGAGCGGCAAGCCTTCTTGTCCCCCAGCGCCGCCGCCGTTACTCTCCACGCCGTGTCCGACATCGTGCTCACCACGCTCAACGCCAAGTACATTCACGCGGCGTTCGGCTTGCGTTATCTGATGGCGAACCTTGGCGAGTTGCGCGAACGCGCGTGCCTCGTGGAGTTCGACATCAACCAGCGCCCGCTCGACATCGCCGAAGTGCTGCTCGCGCGCGCGCCGCGCATCATCGGCTTCGGTGTGTACATCTGGAACGTGGTCGAGACGCTGGAGGTCGTGTCCGCCATTCGTCGCGTGTCACCGGAGACGACGATCATTCTCGGCGGGCCGGAGGTGAGCTACGAATGGGAGACGCAGCCCATCGTGGAGCTGGCGGATTACGTCATCACCGGCGAGGCGGATTTGAAGTTCGCCGAGGTCTGTGCGCAACTGCTGCGCGGTGAAAAGCCCGCGACGAAGATCATTCCCGCCGAACTGCCCGACGTGGCGCGGCTCGCGCTACCCTACGATCTCTACAACGACGACGACATCGCGCATCGCGTGATCTACGTCGAGGCGTCGCGCGGGTGTCCGTTCACCTGCGAGTTCTGCCTGTCGTCGCTCGACATTCCGGTGCGGCAGTTTCCGCTGGAGAAGATGCTCACGGAACTGGAGCGGCTCATCGCGCGCGGCGTGAAGCAGTTCAAGTTCGTGGACCGCACCTTCAATCTGAACCTGATGGTGAGCCGCGCGCTGCTGGAGTTTTTCCTGAAGCGTTATCAGCCCGGACTGTTCTTCCACTTCGAGATGGTGCCGGACCGTTTGCCGGAGGCGTTGCGTGAAGTCATCGCGAAGTTTCCGCCCGGCGCGCTGCAATTCGAGGTCGGCATCCAGACCTTCAACGAGCAGACCGGTGAACTCATCAAGCGCCGCCAAAACTACGCGCGGCTGGAGGACAACTTCCGCTACCTGCGCGCGGAGACGGGCGTTCACATCCATGCTGACTTGATCGTGGGGCTGCCCGGTGAATCCGTGGAGAGTTTCGGCGCGGGCTTCGACCGGCTCGTGGCGCTGCGCCCGCAGGAGATTCAAGTGGGCATCCTCAAGCGCCTGCGCGGCACGCCCATCGCGCGCCACGACGACGCGTGGGAAATAAAATACAGCGCGCAACCGCCCTACGAGATTTTGCAGAACAAGCTCATCCCATTCGCCGAGATGCAGCGGATGCGCCGCTTTGCGAAATATTGGGAACTGGTCGGCAACAGCGGCAACTTCGTCGAGAGCGTGGCGCTGCTGTGGGGTGGAGCGCCGAGCATTGCTCGGCTCGATGAAATTTCCACACCTCCGAGCCGAGCCATGCTCGGCGCTCCGTTCGCCTCCTTCCTCGCCTTCAGCGACTGGCTCTTCGCGCGCGTGCGCCGCACCGACACCATCGCGCTGCTGCGGTTGATGGAAC
>JANNGC010000378.1:0-3556 GCA_031380445.1 Pedosphaera sp. | reverse complement strand
CCGGGTTTCGGCTTGCGGCAGTCGCACTGGATTTTCAGTTCAGCGCGCTCGCCGGGAAAACCTTTCTCCGGATGATGCGGGCAGAAATAGATGCGATCCAGAAAGGCGTGCTCACGGCCCAGCAGCGTTTCGAGCTTGTTGTGAATCAACTGCAAGTCGGCCTCGGTGCAAAACCCTTTGGCGATGACGGGCTGGTTCGTCACGAGCACCGCGCGCAGTCCGGCGTGGTTCAACTCATGCACCGCCTCGGCCACGCCAGGCAGCAGTTCTAGGTCTTCAATCTTGTGCAGTCCCTGCGCGCTGACTTCTTTGATCAGCGTCCCATCGCGGTCGAGGAACACGGCGGGTTGCTTTACCGCCAGCGTGCTGCGCTGGATGATACCTGCCTCGTACTGTCCGCACACCCAATCGTAACGCGCGGGGGTGCCGATGTCCTTGATGAACTCCGGGCTGTTGTAGCCGAGGAGCTTCGCGCCGTTTCGCAGCATGGCGGGGAACAGATCTTTGCCGAAGTCGAGCGCCTGCTTGTTTCCACGCCACGGCTCCAGCGCGCGTCGCTCGAAGATGTAGAGGCCGGCGTTGACCAGATTCTGGAAACATTTCTCCAGCGCGTGCGGGCGATTGTGAAAGGCCGTGACCCAGTCCGCCGAATCCATTTCCACCAAGTCCGAGTCGAGCGGGTGATTGTTCGGATGGAGAAAGAGCGTGGCGTCCGCGCCGGAAGTTTCATGCGCGTTCCAGAGGCGCGTGAGATCCACGTTCACCATCGTGTCGCCGTACATCATGGCGAAGCGTTCAGCCAGTTGATCGAAGCCCGCGAGCGTCGCGCCCGCCGTGCCGAGCGGCTCCGTCTCCACGATGTATTTCAATCGCAGACCAAAGCGCGAACCATCGCCGAGATGCTGCTGAATCAAATCCGCGCGGTAGTGAACGAACAGCAGCACGTCGGTGAAGCCGTGGGCGCGCGCGAGTTCGATTTGATGTTCGAGCAACGGTTTGCCCGCGATGGGAATCATCGGCTTGGGCAGATCGCCGAGGCGATCTTTGAGCCGCGTGCCTTTGCCGCCGGCGAGGATGACCAACTGCTTCATCGCCCGGCTTCCGCGACGATTTCCTCCACCGCGCGATCCACGGCGGCGCTCGAAGTGAGCCGGGGCGACCAGCCGAGCTTCTTCAGCTTCTCAATGGAGTAATTGAACTTCGGCACGTCGCCCACCCAGCCTTTGTTGCCACCGGTGTAACGAATTTTCGCGGCGGGCGAATGGCGTGCGATGACCGTCTCGGCGATATAACGCACCGTGGTCGCCGTGTCCGCCGTGCCGATGTTGAAGTAGTTCAGCTTGGCGTCGGCACGATCCACGATGAAGAACATGGCCTCCAGCAAATCGGAGACGTGGAAGTAAGGCTTCTCCTGCGTGCCGTCGCCAAGCACTTCGAGTTCCTGCGGGTTGGCCTTCAACTTCTGCACGAAATCGTGAATGACGCCGTGCGTCGAACGGCTGCCGACGACATTCGGAAAGCGAAAAATCCACGCGCGTTGGAGATACGCTTCCGCCGCCGCCGAGATGCTGGCCTCGGAGGAAAGTTTCATCGCGCCGTAGTTCGAGATGGGAAAGAGCGGCCCCATGTTTTCCTCCATCGCGCCCGGCAGCACGCCGTAAATCGCCGACGTGGACGCGAAGGCGATTTTCGGAATCTTCAACTCCCGCATGACCTTGAGCGTGTTGAAGGTGGTCATGAAGGTGTCGCGCAAATCCACCTCGGGGTCGGTGACGCCGGCGCGGATGTCCGAGTTCGCGGCGAGATGCCACGTCATGTCGAAGGGCTTGTCGTGCGAGAGCTGCCGCACCGCGCGCGTGAAGGACGGGAGATCATTCACGTCGCACTCCACGAACTTGAACTTCTGATGGTCGAGCGCGCGGGCGATATTCGCGCGGCGACCCAGTTTCATGTTGTCCACGCCGAGCACGAAACAGCCGCGTTCGAGCAAGCGGTCAATGAGATGACTGCCGATAAAACCCGCCGCGCCGGTGACCAGACACTTTTGCATTTGTGCGCGGATGAAAACGGGCGGGCGCGGCGATGTCCATGCGATACTCGCGGGTCGAAGTTTTCCAGCTCAGAAAGCAGACTTGCACTTCAAGTTTTTCGAGCCATTTTCCGCTCTGAACCAGTGAAGATGTCTTCTCAGCGCAGCGCGTCAGTGTCCGGTTTTAAGGCCGGGCGATGCGCGCGCGCGTTCACGCTGCTGGAACTGCTCACCACCATTGCCATCATCGCGGTGCTGGCGGCGTTGCTGCTGCCGGCGTTGCAGAACAGCTATCGCAAGGCCCGGCGCGTGGTTTGCACGAGCCAGTTGAAGCAGGTCGGCACGGCCTTCCAATCGTGGGCGCATGACCACAATGATCTGTATCCGATGCAGGTTTCGACGAGCGCGGGCGGGACCAAAGAATTCGCCGAGCAGACGGCGCTGAACCCGAACGAGTCCTTCACCTACCGCCACTTTCAAGCCGTATCGAACGAGCTGCTGATCGCGAAAGTCCTGCTCTGTCCGGCGGAAAAATCGCGCACGGCAGCGCGCGACTTCGAGTCGTTGCGGAACGAGAACATCAGCTACTGGCTGAACAACGACGCGGTGTTCGGCCATCCGAGTTCGCCGCTGGCCGGCGACCGGAACGTGCGCACGTCGGGCCGGACGGAGTGGACCTTCGTGCAGTTTGGCCCGGGCGACGCGCTGGAATTTTCCGCCGACCTGCACGGTCATCGCGGCAACGTGGCCTTCGGCGACGCGCATGTGGACACGCTGGACAGCGCGGCGCTGCGGCTCGCGTTCGCGCTGGTCACGAATTCGCCGAACGTCACGCTCGCGCTGCCCGCGCGCGAACTGCCGCCGGAGCCGCCCGCAGCAGTGGCGTCGAACACGGCGGGTGGAAATTCAACGGGCGCTGGCGGTGCCGGCGGTGCGGGCGCAGCAGCGGCAGCTTCTTCATCCGGCGCGGGCGGTGCGGCGGGAACGGCGACGACAGGAAATAATTCAAGCCCGACCACTCCAAGTCGCACGACCGCGCCCGGCGGCGGCGGCGTGGGCGGCACGCTGGCGGTGGGCGGAGACATGGTGGTGTTCACGCGGATTGACGGGACGTTTGCCACGTCATCGGTGCCGCGCCGGTTCACGAATGTGGCCACGATGGCCGCGCGCCCGCGTCCGGCGGAGATTGAGAAAAGTCATCCGCTCGTGGACTTCGTGCAGTCGGTGACGCGCAAGGCGCAGCGGCAGATCAACTGGCTGCTGTTGCTTCTGCTGGTGCTGGTGGCGTTGAGCATTCTCGACCGGATGCGCCGGAAAATGCGCGCACCCAGGCGGCGGGCGCGGGCCTGACCCTGGCCGGGCCGGCGCTCCCGACAAAACTAAACAGTCCGACTCCCCGGTTGCCAAGCGCTGCGCCGGGTTCTACAACCTCGCCACACCAATTATGAAACGCCTGAACCGCTTTGCCCTCGCCACGCTCACGCTCGCTGCCGCCGTCTCGTTCTCCGGCTGCGCGCACGCTCCGCT
>JANNGC010000699.1:0-1506 GCA_031380445.1 Pedosphaera sp. | reverse complement strand
GGCCGAAATCCCACGCGGCTCCGGCAGGCGTTATCCAGTCTGGCCAGTAAAGCGACGGGCCAGAGGGCGTCGCCTTCAGGCGTGCCGCCAGTCCGCGCGACTCGGAACCATGATCCAGCCACGCGAGAAATTCCGTCGCGGGATGGCCGGGAATCAATCGCTCCAGCTTCACCGTCGGCACGGTGGCGGTGGGAACTTTGGCCATCGGCTGCGCGGCGCGCAGGAGGCGGGCGAGGTCGGGACTGGATTCAAGTGATGAAGTAAAATTCGTCCGAGAGAATTGCCAGCCATCCGTCGTTAGATGCGAAAGCGCCACGTTGTCCGCCAACGGTTCCATCGAATGCCACGGCTGATGTTCGCGGAAGTAGTTTGCGCCGCGTTGTTGCGCGGTGAGTTGCGTGAGCGCGCGGGCGAAACGGGCGCAGGCCAGCGCGTACGTGTCCGCGTCGCCGAGGCGGTAGGCGAGGCGGGCGGTGCCGAGGGCGTCCATAATTTGCGCCAGCGGGAGGCGGCGTTCGCGCGCGAAGGCGGGCCACGAGGAACCGGCGCTATTGAGAAACTCCGCCCGCAGCGTGGGCCAGTGCGCGCGGGCTTTTTCCCAATCACCGCTCGTGTGCGCCTGCTGCCACACGTCGTAACTGAGCGCGCCGACGTTGTTGCTCGCGCTCAGTTCCCCCATCTCATGCACGTAGCGCAGCACGGGCAGCGTCACGTCGTACGCGTCCGCGTCCTGCACGCCGTAGAACGGGCCGAAGGGGGTGGCGATCTCCATGTCGAAAGGTTTGGCGGAAAACTCGGCGGAAAATTTTTCCTGATACGCGAGCGCCAGCACCGGACTAACGGGGGCGAGCTTCACATGCTCCGTGTTCCAATCATCCGTCCACGAGAGCCAGCGGAAGGAGGAGCGCAGCGTGACAGAATCATGCGCGCGATCCACGGAGTAGCTCTCGTCGCAGGCGATGGGAAATTCCCGCAGTGCGCTGGCCCAGAAACGAGCGCGTGACAGCGGGTCGGCGGGGAGCGCCAGGTGCCATTCCCAAGTGAGCACGCGCTTTTTCTTTTCACGCGCCTGGACGAACGGATGCAACCGCATCGCCTCGGGCATGGACTTGTCGTAGCCGTAGAGCGGCATGAGCGCGGCGTAGCCGGCGGCGTTGGTGAAGTTGAGTTGCAATCCGTTCGTAGTGAACTCGATGGACGAAGGACGATGCTGGAGCGTGAGGAAGAACGGCGCGTCCCAGTTCGTCCAACCGCTCGCCCCCGCCCACCAGACCACGAACCACGACTCGCGCATCCGCGCCGGATCAATCTTCTCGCCCGGCTTGAAAATCTTCGGCCCCTGCTGCGTGGAGAAACACAGGTAACTGGGAGCGCCGAGTCCGGTGGCTGAGTCTGGGACGAAGAACGACAGCGTCTTCGAGTTCGCGTGGAAGAGCGTGGCGGGACTGAGCGCGGACTCCACCATGGCGAGCGCGCCATTCGTCCATGGTTGCGCGGTGGGATCTT
>JANNGC010000693.1:0-10992 GCA_031380445.1 Pedosphaera sp. | reverse complement strand
GGTCTTGTTCTTGTGACAACGGCTGCCGAGCCGGACAAGCCGGCCATCGGCAAGGGCGACTTGCAGGCCGAGGACGTAGTCGCGGGTGACGCCGTATTTCAAGCAGCGCGGGCCGCCGGCGTTGGTGGCGATGTTGCCGCCGAGCGAGCAATCCGCGCGGCTGGCGGGGTCCGGCGGGTAGTAGAGGCCGCGCTTCTCGACGGCGGCTTGGAGCTTCGCAGTGATGACGCCAGGCTGGACCACAGCGACGAAGTCACGCGGGTTGATTTCCTGAATCCGGTTCATCCGCGCGACGGAGAGTGCGATGCCGCCCTTCACCGGCACGCAGCCGCCGACGTAGCCGTAGCCCGCGCCGCGCGGCGTGACGGGGATGCGGTGCTGATGGGCGAAGCGGAGAATTTTCGAAACCGCCGCCGTGTCCCCGGGCAGCGCGACGGCTTCGGGCTGATGCACGGCGAACCATTTGTCGCCCGCGTATTTTCTGCAGAAGGCGGGTTCCATCCGCAGCTCACCGGGACGGAGCAGAGCTTTCAACTTAGTGAACGACGACGCGCGCGACATGGCGGGATGATTCAGTCCGGCGCGCGGGTTTGCAACCCGCACCGTGAATGGAGCGCGGCATTGATGTCTTAGCATTACCCACATCTCGGGTCGTCGGTTGCGTTCTCCCTCGTCCCGGCCCTCTCCCGCTGGGATCAACGGGGTGATGGGAAAGCGGCGTCCTGCTGGCCAAGCGGGAAAAGATTTTTGGCAGCCGCTCTATTTCCGTTTGTCGCCTGGTTGGCGGCCTTCCTGATTTCGCGCTGGTGCTCCGTTGATTGTTTCCAACTGCGACCATGAGCGCACCACGTCGGACTGAGCGCGCAGCGGGCGCGAGTCGGCGGTCACGGTTTGCAACGGCAGCCCGCGCAGCGGAGCCAGCTCGCTGACTTTCGTGTCGTTCAAACGAAGCTCGGTGAGCGGCATCTTCTTCAAGGGCGCAACGTCGGCCACGTCTGTGAAAGACAAATCGAGTTCCGTCAGCGCCAGACCTTGGAGCGGCGCGACGCTGCGGACACGGGTGTTCGCGGCACGGAGAATTTTTAGCGGCGTCTTCGCCAGCGGCGCGAGGTCTTCCACCGCCGTCCAGCTCACGTCGAGTTCCTCCAGGCGCAACTCGGCGAGCGCAGACAAATCCGCGAGGGTGCCGCGCCGGCGCGCGGCGGGATCGCCCGCGAGATTCAGCACGCGCAAGTTTTCCAGCGCGCAGAGCGGCCAGATATTTTGCAGCCCCACGCTGGACAAGGTCAGCTCGGTGATTTCGCCATCCTCGACGCGGTAGTCTTCTTTCTTTCCGGCGAAGTGGGGATTCGCTTCTTGCAATGCCGTCATCACGCGCTCGATGCGTTCGTCCAGGGAAAGGTTCTCTACGCGTCGGATGAAGTCGCGCCGGTCGCTGGGGTCGGCCAGCAACGCGCTCGCCGCCGGTCGTTCGGGACGTTCCGTGCGCGTGGCATAAACGTAACTGCCCGCCGCGACCAGTGCCGCGCTCACGGCCAGCGCGTAGGCCCAGTGGGAGTTTTTGCGCGGCGGTTCGTCCCGCGCCATGCGACGGCGCTGACGTTCGTCGCTGTGCTCCCACACGCGCGCCTCGTCACGGACGTGCAAAATTTCCCCGACGAGTTCCGCGTGGCTGGGCGGACGCGCGTCGCGCTTCTTGGCAATCATCCGCGTGAGCAGACGGTTCACGCCCGCCGGGCAATGCGGCAGCAGCGTGTGCAGCGGCGCGGGCGCTTCGTTCACATGCTTGTACATCACGCTCATGAAGTCCGGCCCCTCGAAGACCGTGCGCCCCGTCATCATGTAATGCAGCGTGCAGCCGAGGCTGTAGATGTCCGCGCGCGCGTCCAGATCGCGCTGCCCGCGCGCCTGCTCGGGACTCATGAAATGTGCCGAGCCGAGCACGACGCCGGTGACGGTCGCGCTGGTCGCGCCTTCGCGGAGAATTTTCGCCAGACCGAAATCGCCGAGCTTCACCGTGCCGTTCTGCGCGAGGAAAATGTTGTCCGGCTTCACGTCGCGATGGATGAGCTGCGCCGTCTGCCACGCGTGATCGAGCGCCGCCGCGACATGATACGCGATGTCCAACGCCTCGGTGAGCGGCAGGCGCCCGAGCCGTTTCAACCGCTGCTGAATCGTCTCCCCCTCGATGAACTCCATCGCGATGTATTCGATGCCCTCGCTCTCGCCCGCCGTGAAGACCTGCACGATGTTCGCGTGGTTCACATTCGCCGCCGCGATGGCCTCGGACTGAAAACGCGCGATGAAACCTTCTTCGTCGGCGAGATGCGGCGGGAGAATTTTCAGCGCCACGGTGCGCTGCAAAGCAAGCTGACGTGCCTCGTACACAGCGCCCATGCCGCCGCGACCCAACTCGCGGAGGATTTCATAACCGGCAAAAATTTGTCCTGCCTTGAGGGCCATTCAGCTCCTTGAAAATCCAAGCGGGCATGGGACGCCAGCGCGCGCGGGACTATTCGCGGCGCAGGCGGGAAGGGGAGGCGGCCAGCAACTCATGCGTGCGTTGGTAACAGAGGCTTTGCAAAAGTTCAAAGCGAGTTGCTTCCTGGAGCCCGGACTTTCCAGTCCGCAGCAGCGCCCCACCGTCGGCAGGCACAAGAAGAGTCGAGAACCGCCCTTCGTCAGCACATTGCTGCGGACAGGAATGTCCGCGCTCCTTACCATCCGCGCGTGCGACACGACGAACCCGTTTTCAAAGGCTGGACCAAGCCCGGCCCCATTCCGCCCGGCGCGCTCGGTCACGGCCCGTCCGTGGAACCGGGCGAGACGCTCGACGCCATCAGTGGATTCTTCCGCCTGTTCCAACTCGCCAACGGCCATCGCTTCTCCACCGACGACGTGCTCACGGCGTGGTATGGCACGAGTTGGTCTCCCACGGCGCGCACCGTGCTCGATCTAGGGAGCGGCCTTGGCACCGTCGGGATGATTGCGGCGTGGCGTCTGCCCGGCGCACGGTTCGTCACCGTCGAGGCGCAGGAGGACAGTGTGCGGCTCGCACGCAAGTCCGCGCAGTGGAACGGACTCACCAACCGTTACGAAATCCGCGAAGGAGATTTTCGTGACGCCGGTGTGCTGCGTGAAGATGAGAAATTTGATCTGGTGCTAGGCAGCCCGCCGTATTTTCCGCCCGGCAGCGGCGTGGAAGGAGATCATCCGCAGAAGATTGCCTGCCGCTTCGAGATGCGCGGAAACGTCGCGGACTATTGCACGACGGCGGCCAAGCATCTCGCGCCCGGCGGATTCTTCGCGTGTGTCTTCCCGATTGCGCCAGACGAGCAGCATGAACGCGTGAAGACAGGCGCGCGCGAAGCCGGACTGGTCATCGTGCGCTGTCGCCCCGTGGTCTTGCGCGAGGGCGAACGCCCGTTGCTTGGTTTGTTCGGGATGATGCGCGCGGCGGATTTGCCGGAACCAATGCGCGCGCGGACTTGGGAGGAACCGCCGCTCATCATCCGCACGCGCGAGGGTGCGGTGCATCCTGAGTATGCGGCGGGGAAACTGGCGTTTGGATTTCCGCCGTGAGGGCGGTGCCTTGCTACTGCCCCATCGTCACTGCCGCAGAAAATTCCTCGCCCTCGCGCGCCAGTTCTACTCGGGTCGCGGCTTTCGCCACGATGCGGACGTTTGGCACGACCAGCGGCTTGCCTTCCGTTTCCACGCGCAGGGTGAAGACGCCTTCGGGCACGGCGGCGGCGTTACGGCTGGTGGTGCCGCGATAGACTTCTGCGCCAGCGGCATCGAGCAGTTGAAACGGCAACGACAACGACTCCTCGACCACCGAGCGTTCCATCGCGTCACGCAAACCGGCCGCGCTGCCGGCGTCATAAAAATTTCCGCCCGTCATCTCGGCGATGGTCTGCATCTGTTGCTTGCTCTCGCGGTCGGCGAGCGCGAAGCCCACCACGTTCAGGCGGAACTTGAACCCGCTCTCCAGCAACTCACGCACGACTTTCACCGGATCACCGCCCGCCTCCTCGCGTCCGTCGGTCACGAGCACAACGGTTTTGTCGCCCGGCACGTTAGCGAAATCCTGCGGCAACTGCTGGAGAGAAAAGGCAATGGGCGTGGTGCCGCGCGTGGGCAGCACGAGAATCGCGTTCTTCAATTTCTCCTTGTCCACGGTGCCGAGCGGCAGGACGAGTTCGGAGTCCGTGCGCGCGCCGGGCCGTTGCGAATCAATCCGGTGCCCATACACGCGCAGCGCGATCTGCTGGTTGGCCGGCATCGCGTCAATGATCTGCGGGATGACCTGCTTCATGATTTCAATCTTCCGCCGCTCGCCGAGCTTCTCGCGCATCGAACCGGAGGCGTCGAAAATAATTTCCATCGGCGTGTGCGCGTTCGTCACCACGCGCGTGCCGGCCAGCGCATGGACGGTCAGTGCGCCGTCGCCCGCACTCGGCTTCACGGTGAACTGGTATTGCGAGATGGAGCGCAGTTCGCTGGAAATTTCCTCGTAGAGATTGAGCAACTGCCCGGCGTTCTCCGTGAAGAAGAACCGTCCGTTCGACGCCTCGGCATAGTGGGCCAGCGCGCGCTTGGGCGTGTTGCCGGTCTTGTCCATGAAGCGCGTCAGTTCCTTGCCCAACCCGATGGTGTAGAGGCGGATGCGCTGGTCGGCGAGCGACTGCCAGAAGGCGGCGGGCGGCGTCTTGCTCTGCGTGTCCGCGCCGTCGGTCATGACCACGATGGCTCGATTGCCGGGGACGCCTTCGAGGAGCTGCGCGCCCTTCTGCACCGCGTCGAGGAAGGCGGTGCCGCTCGTGAGCCTGTAGCCTTTCTTGAACAGCGCGAGCAGCGCCGTCGAGTCGCTGGAAAAGTTCGTGGTCAGCACTTCGACCTTGCTGCTGAACTGGATCAGATGCACGCGGTCCGGCGCTTTCACGCGCGCGATGAACGCCTCCACGCCGCGCTGCAAAGCTGCCTCGTTCCCCTTCATGCTCGTGCTGGAATCCCAGATCAAAACCATGCTCACCGCCGGTTCCGTCATCCGCACCGTGTGCTCGCCCGGCTCGACGAGCCACGACAAATCCGCGCGCTCGACCACCGCCTTGCTAGGGTCAAACTCCTTCACCGTCTGCCCGTCGCGTTGCAGCGCGATGGAGGTGCGGATGTTCGGCTCGCCCGCGAGGCTCATCGTCACCACGCGCGATCCAGCGGGCTGGGTGAACGAGAAGAAGTCGAACTCGCCGGGCGGATTGATGCTGCCCGCCGCCGGCTGGCCGAAACCAATTTTCGTCGCCGCGCTCGCCGAATCGTTCGGCTCGTTCAAGTCTTTTTGAATCATCGCTGCTTCGATGTTCGTGCGCGGCGTGCGGACGATGAGCGGACGCTTCAACACCGAGACGTAGCCCGGTTCCGTGCCTTCGTAGGCTTTCACTTCACCGAGGCTGAGGCGTTTACCGCCGAAATTTTCAATGACGCGGAGCTTCAGATATTTTGCGCGCCTGTTGATGGCGAGCTCCTGCTGTGTCGCCTCCTGTTCCAGACTGAGCACGCCCGCCTCCTCAAAACCTTCCAGCGGATTCTTCACGCTCACGAGCACGCTCACGCGCTTGGCCCAGTTGGTTTTCCCCGTGCGCGGGTCGGGCTTGATGGCCACGCGCTCGATCAGCACCTCCGCATCGTCGCGAAAAGCGAAGACGATCTCCTGCGGAAATTTTCCCTCGCTCGACGGCGGCGGATTGCGCTTCGACGCATCAATCAGTCCGATGACGTTTGTGTGTGGGGCGGTAAAGCGCACGATGGCTCCGCCGTTCGTCGGCGAAAGAAGGTTCGAGGAAACAATCTGCGCGTGCGCTGCCGGCAACAGCAGGCACAACGCGAGCAGCGTGCGAAAGGTTGGGTTGGTCATGCACCGTGACGGTAGAAATCCCGCCGCACAGCGTCAAGCAACGGGAAGGTGAAGAACGCCGTGCCCTGTCACTTGCCTTTGTCAAACCCCGTGCTGCGACGCTGCGCCGTCCGCGTTGCCGTGGTCGAGGTCTATGAGAATCTCGCGCGGCTCCGCGCCCACGCTCGGGCCGACGATGCCGCGATTTTCCAACTCGTCCATGATGCGCGCGGCGCGGCCGTAGCCGAGCTTGAGGCGGCGTTGCAGGAGCGAGACGCTGGCCTTCTGTTCGCTGCGGATGACTTCGATGCAATTCTGGATGATCTCCTCGTCCTCGTCGCAGCCGCTCTCGTCGGGGTTGAATCCCTGGCCGGTGCTGCCGGGCATCTTCTGGAGCGCGTTGTGAATTTCCATCTCGTAGCTGGGCTTGCCCTGCTTGGCGATGAAATCAACGATGCCTTGCAACTCCTGGTCGGTGATGAGCGCGCCTTGCGCACGGTTCAACTTCGCGCTGCCCGGCGGGAGGAAAAGCATGTCGCCCTTGCCGAGCAATTTGTCCGCGCCCATCGCATCGAGAATCGTGCGCGAGTCCACACGGCTCGCGACCTGGAACGCGATGCGCGCGGGAATGTTCGCCTTGATGACGCCGGTGATGACATCCACGGACGGACGCTGCGTGGCGACGATGCAATGGATGCCGGCGGCGCGCGCCATCTGCGTGATGCGCGCGATGGCCATCTCCACATCAGCGGGCGCGACGAGCATGAGGTCCGCGAGTTCGTCAATGATGACGACGATGTAGGAAAGTTTTTCCGGGATGACAATGTCCTCGTCGCGCGGCACGACGATCTGCTCGTCGAGTTCCACGGCGAAACCTTCGGAGTTGGTCTCGATCTTTTCGCGCTTCACCGTGAGCGGCAGTTCCGGCTCGGACTTCGGGAGCGGCTTGTCCTTGGGGCGCGAATTGAACGAGGAGACGTTGCGCACGCCCACCCGGGCGAAGATTTGGTAACGCTTCTCCATCTCGTTCACGACCCAGCGCAGCGCGAGGATGACTTTCTTCGGGTCGGTGACCACGGGGACGACGAGGTGGGGCAGGGCGTTGTACTGTTGCAGTTCGACGACCTTGGGATCGATCATCACGAAGCGCAACTGGTCGGGCGAGAACTTGTAGAGCAGTGACGCGACGATGGAATTGATGCACACCGACTTGCCGGAGCCGGTGCTGCCGGCGATGAGCATGTGCGGCATCTCCGCGAGGTCGCAGATGATGGGATGGCCATAGACATCCTTGCCCAGCGCGAGCGGGATGCGCGCCTTGGTGTTCTTCCACTCATCCGATTCCAGCAGGTCGCGCATGATGACCTTGGTCTTGATGAGGTTCGGCACTTCGATGCCGACGGAGGATTTGCCGGGCACCGGCGCGAGGATGTGGATGCGCTCGGCTTTGAGCGCGGCGGCGATATTGTTCGAGAGCGCGGAAATTTTTTCCAGCTTCACGCCCGGCGCGGGGTGCAACTCGTAGCGCGTGATGGTCGGCCCCTTGGTGATGTCGCCGAGCTGTACTTCGATGTCGAACTGCGCGAGCGTCTGCTGCATGAGGCGCGCGCGCTCCATGAGCTGCTCCTTCGTCTCGCTCGGAACGAGATTCGGCTCGGGATGATTGAGCAGGTCGAGGCCGGGCAACTGGTAGTTGCCAATCATCGGCGTGCTGGCGACGGCGAGCGGCTTTTTCTTCGGCGCGATGCGCGGTTTCGGCGAGAGCGGTGGCGCGATGGACGAAGCATCGGCGACGGGCGCATCGGCGGGCGCGTTGGCGGCCGCGAGGACGGGTTCCCCATCCACGGTCACGACTGGCTCGGGGAGAACGGGCATCTCTTCCTCCTCGTCCTTTGCGCCTTTCGCGTTCTTTCCTTTGCCGAGAATATCCGCCGTGCTGGCCGCTGCGAGTTCTTGCGCAGCAATCAGAATAACATCATCCGCCGGCTCGACGGACTTGCCCTTCGCACCCTTCGTAGGCTTGCCAGACGTGATGCTCAGGTCGCGCACGGACGGCTCCGGCACGGGTTGCAAATCAGCGCCGAGCGGAATTTTGTCCTCCTCCGGTTCGGCGAGCTTATCGGTCTTGTCGCCCTTCGCGAGCTTCTCCGGCTTCTCCAGCTTGCCCTTCGAGCGCTCGACTTGCTCCTGCAATTTCTTCGCCTGCTTCTCCAAATCCTTCGCCTTCCTCTCCAGCGCGCGTTCCTCGGGCGTCAGTTTCTCGTCTTCCACCGGCGTCTTGTCGAACATCGCGCGCAGCCACTCGCCGAGTTTGAAGTTGGTCAGGTAAAGCAAGCTCACCAAGTAAACGACGACGTAGATGATGGTCGCGCCCAGTTTGCCGAAGTTGCCAAACAACTGGTTCATCCACACGCCCACGATGCCGCCCGCGCTGGCCGAGCCGAGGTTGAAGGCAGCGTTCTCGAAGAAGCCCGCACCCGGATGCTTCGGATTCCGCGCCAGCGCATCCATGATTTTCGCGTCCGTGCCGAGCGCGAGAAACCCGACGCAACAGAGGAACAGCACCACGCCCCACGGCCAGCGGCGGCGCAGGTGGTGCAGCGTGTTCCAAAAGCAGGCGACGCCAAACAGCGCGCACAAAATCGGCAGCACAAACGCGCCCGCCCCAAAAGCCTGAAAAAAGAAGTGCGCGATCCACGAACCGGCGCCGCCGATCAGGTTGTGCGGCGTCACGTTGCGATTGGTGGTGTTCGCGGCGACGTCGTTGCGGTCAAACGACGTCATGGCGATGAACAACAGCAACGCCACGGCGATCAGGACGACACCGATGATGTCGTTGAGGCCGCGATGTTCTGGAGTGCGTTCGGTATCCTTGCGTGGCACGTCAGGAGATTAGTGGGCGGTGAGGGCGGTTCAATGTTGAAAGTTTTTGCAAGCCGTGGAGCGCGGGCTTTTAACCCGCAGCAACGTCCGTACGGGAGCGGGTGTTAAGAATGTTTGAAAGCGCATCGCCTGTTGCAGCCTGCTGCGGGTTGAAAACCCGCGACCGTTCACCGCGCGGCCAGCGCCTCGCGCAGGCCGACCATGCGTTGCGCGTCCACGTCCCAAGCCTTCAGGCGCAAACAGCGGTAAATTTCCAACGGCGAGAGCGAGGTTGTCTTCGGCGCGTTCAACTCCGGGAACTTCTGCATCACTTCCGGCAGCCGGTAAAACGGAATGCGCGCGTTCAAATGATGAATGTGGTGGTAACCGATGTTCGCCGTGAACCAGCGCATGATGGGATTCATCCTCATGAAGCTTGATGACGTGAGCGCCGCCGTCTCGTAGGTCCAGCCCGCGTTGGTGCTGAAGGTGACGGTCGGGAAATTGTGCTGCGCGTAGAACAGATACGAGCCGATGGCGCAGGCAATCGCGAAGGGAATCAGGATCGTGAAGAGCAGCCCCGCCCAGCCCGCGAACAGCGTGACCGTGACCGCCAGCGCGACGTGAACGACGAAGGCGATGATCGAATCGTAGTGCCGCGACGGCTGGTTGATGAACGGATACACGCACATGCCGAACAGGAAGATGAAGATGTAGCCGTTCAGAATCGTGATGGGATGCCGCATGAACAGATATTTGAACCGCCTGGCCGGTGTGGTCGTGCGGAACTGTTCGACGGTCATGATCGGGAATGATCCGATGTGCGCGCCGCGCAGCTTGGAGTTGTGGTTGTGATGATGGTTGTGCGAGCTGCGCCAGATGCTGCTGGGACTGAGCACGAGCACGCCGAAGACTTGCATGAGCCATTCCGCCGCCTTCGAGCGCGGGAGAATCGCATGATGCTGCTGGTCGTGATAAATCACAAACATGCGCAGCGTCAGCAACCCGGCGGCCAGGCTGCACGCCAAACGCGCGGCCCAGTGCATAGGCAGCAGCGTCCCGGCGAAGGCCGCGACAACCAGCAGTCCGGTGGACGCAATATGCCACCAACTGCGCGCGGTCGAGTCCACGGCGTAGGGCTTGGTGGCCAGCAACAATTCTTTTCCAATTCGAGCAGACATTTCTTTTGTGAACATTCCATTGCCAGAGGGCAAAAGTAATTCCAATTCGTATTTTTTTTCCGCGTCCGTGTCCGGACTACCGATACGCTTCGCGTTTGGATTTCACCTTCTTGCTGTAGTTCACCGCCCTCGTCGCCGCGTCGGCTCCTGATGATTTGCCGCCAGCGTCCTGGCCGGTGCTGCGTTTCAATTCGCGCACCTGATCGCGGAGCAGGGCGGCTTTTTCGAACTCCAGATTGTTCGCGGCTTTCAGCATGTCCCCTTCGAGTTCGCGGATGGTTTCCACCACGTCGAAGTTGCCGGCGGTTTCGTTGAGCACGGCGGCGGCTTTCTTCTTCTCAACTTCGCTCGCGCTCAGGCTTTCCTCAATCGCGCGGCTGACGCTGCGCGGGGTGATGTTGTGCTCCTTGTTGTAGGCGATCTGTTTCTCGCGACGGTAATTCGAGACGGCGAGAAACTTCTGGATGCTCTGCGTCTTCACGTCGGCGTAGAGAATGACCTCGCCGTTCATGTGGCGCGCGGCGCGGCCCGCCGTCTGGATGAGGCTGGTCGTGCTGCGGAGGTAGCCTTCCTTGTCCGCGTCGAGAATCGCGACGAGGGAAACTTCCGGCAGGTCGAGTCCTTCGCGCAGGAGATTGATGCCGATGAGCACGTCGAATTCGCCTTTGCGCAACGACCGCAAAATCTCCACGCGCTCAATGGCGTCAATCTCGCTGTGCAGGTAACGCACGTTTATGCCGACCTCGCGCAGGTAGTCGGTGAGTTCCTCCGCCGTGCGCTTGGTGAGTGTCGTGACCAGCACGCGCTCCTTCTTCTCGATGCGTTTGCGCGCCTCCTCCAACAGGTCGTCAATCTGGCCTTTGAGCGGCTTGATGGTGATGGTGGGATCAATGAGGCCGGTCGGGCGCACGATGAGTTCCACGATGCCCGGAACGCCGGTCTCCGACCGGGCTCGTTGAAGTGCTGCGGCCATTCGCGCGGGGTGGGAGACCGGCGCTCCACGCATTCCCAGCGCATCCTCACGCGACAACTTCATCTCCAACTCCGTCGGCGTGG
>JANNGC010000630.1:0-8515 GCA_031380445.1 Pedosphaera sp. | reverse complement strand
GCTGTAGGAGATTTGCAGCACGTTGATGTCGCCACCGGAATTGTTTTGCAGCGTGGCCTTGAGCGACGCGGCTCCGACTTGGGTGGGCTGGGTAAAGACGTTGCCGGCCGCCGTGTTATGCCGGGCGTAGCGCGAGGTGCCAACCGCAGCAATCGTGGGAAGAACCTCAGAGATTAGAGACTGATTGATGGTGTTGGCCCCCGTATCCAAGTCACCGGGTGTCGTGTAGACGTTTCCGCCATCCGCGCTGCCAGTACCGTTGGTGTAAGTGGACCAAGACGAGGCCGGCGGGGTTGCCGTAAACGTCTCCGTCGGGTTGACGCCGAGGACGATGGGGATTTGCGCCTGCGCGCTGACGGTCGCGCACAAGGCGGCACCGGCGACGAGGGCTTGGCGGAACCACCGGCCGGTGCGCGAGCGACCGCCGGAACGTGGGAGAGGAAGGATTGTATTTTTCATGTGGAGACGGGTTTTGACTATGACCATGTTTGCAAAGCAGTTGGCACTGGGTTTCGGTTTTTGTTTGGGCTGCGGAAATACGTACTCCCTTTTGTGACGAAGTGGAAGATTTTTTTTCCGGCGGCTGAAGATTTTAGAAAAAGTTTTTGGCGGAGCCGGGCGCTTTACGGCAAACAGCGGGCAAAAAACTGGACGGCTCCCGCGTCGTGCGCGAGCTTCGCCGCCCATGACGCCCAAGCAAAAAGACGAGTTCGCCGAACTGGTGCGCCGCCAAATCCAACTGGTCGGTGAAGACCCCAAGCGCGAGGGGCTGCTCCGCACGCCCAAGCGTGCGGCGGAGTCCATGTCCTTTCTCACCAGCGGCTACGAGACCGACCCGGCCACGGTGCTGAACGACGCCTTGTTCGAGTCCACCTCGGACGAAATGGTCATCGTGAAGGACATAGATTTTTACAGCCTGTGCGAGCACCACCTGCTGCCCTTCTTCGGCAAGTGCCACATCGCCTATCTGCCGCGCAAAAAAGTCATCGGCCTCTCCAAGCTGCCGCGCCTCGTGGATGTCTTCGCGCGCCGCCTGCAAATTCAGGAGCGCATGACCTTCGAGATCGCCCAGGTGGTGAAGAAGCTCATCAATGCCCAGGGCGTCGGCGTCGTCATCGAGGCGCAGCACCTGTGCATGATGATGCGCGGGGTGCAGAAGCAGAACTCGTATGCCGTCACGTCGTCGCTGCTCGGCAGTTTCCGTGACGATCCCCGGACACGGGCAGAGTTTCTGCAATTGATCCAGCAGAAGCGGAGCGGCGGGTAAACCGCCCTTGGGAGCGCCGGCTTCCAGCCGGCGAGTTTGTGAAATCAGGACAACTTCGCGCCGGCAAGAATGCCGGCGCTCCCAGGCGCTCTTCAAATCCCCAGCGCGCGCTTCACTTCGGCGAAGGCGTGGATGGCGAGGGTCAAATCCTCCCGCGAGTGCGCCGCGCTGATTTGCGTGCGGATGCGCGCTTTGTCTTTCGGTACCACGGGGAAGCTGAAGCCGATGACATACACGCCTTGCTCCAGCATGGCGTCGGCGAACTTCGTGGCCAGCGCCGCGTCGCCGAGCATGACCGGGCAAATCGGATGTGTGCCGGGCAAAATGGTGAAGCCGAGCTTTGCCATGCCTTCGCGGAAAAACTTTGTGTTCGCCTCCAGCTTGTCGCGCAAGGCGGTGGATTCAGTGAGCAGTTCCAACACTTTGAGCGACGCACCCGCGATGCTCGGAGCCAGCGTGTTGCTGAAGAGATACGGGCGTGAACGCTGCCGCAGCAGTTCGATGATTTCCCGCCGCCCGCTGGTGTAGCCGCCGCTCGCGCCGCCCAGCGCCTTGCCCAGCGTGCCGGTGAGGATGTCCACGCGCGACATCACGCCGCAGTGTTCATGCGTGCCGCGCCCGCGTGTGCCCATGAAACCGACGGCGTGCGAATCATCCACCATCACGAGCGCGCCATACTTGTCCGCGAGATCGCAGATGGCCGAGAGATTTGCGATGTAACCGTCCATCGAGAACACGCCGTCCGTCGCGATCATCTTGAAACGCGCGCCGCTCGCCTCCTTCAGCTTCGCTTCGAGGTCCGCCATGTCGTTGTTCGCGTAGCGGAAGCGCGCCGCTTTGCAGAGCCGCACGCCGTCAATGATGCTCGCGTGGTTCAACGCGTCGGAAATGATCGCGTCCTCCGCACCGAGCAGCGTCTCGAACAACCCGCCGTTCGCATCGAAGCACGAGCCGTAGAGAATCGTGTCTTCGGTGCCAAGAAATTCGCTGAGCGCGTGCTCCAGTTGTTTGTGGACGCCCTGTGTGCCGCAGATAAACCGCACGCTGGCGCAGCCATAGCCCCATTGATCAATCGCCGCCTTCGCGGCGGCGGCCACGGCGGGATGCTGCGCGAGACCGAGGTAGTTGTTCGCGCACATGTTCAGCACAGGCTTGCCATCGGCCACGCGGATGGTCGTGCCCTGCGGCGTCATGATCACGCGTTCGCGCTTGTAAGTGCCCGCCGTGCGAATGTCGGCGAGTTGCGTTTGGAGATGCTGGGTGAAGGCAGAGTTCATGGAATTAAATTTAGAACGAGGCGGGTGTGAAGGGCAGCCCATGCGCCTCGGCCACCACGCGGCTGGTCAGCAAACCATCCATCACGTTGATGCCGCTGACGAGCGCGGGCTGGCGCTGGCAGGCGTCGGCGAGTCCGTGGTCGGCGAGCAGTTCGATGTAGCGATGGGTGACGTTAATCAGCGCCTGCGTGGCCGTGCGTGCATACGCGCCCGGCATGTTCGCGACGCAATAATGCAACACGCCCTCCTCGGTGAACACGGGGTCGTGGTGCGTGGTGGGGCGCGTGGTCTCGGCGCAGCCGCCTTGGTCCACCGCGATGTCCACGAGCACGCTGCCGGGTTTCATGCGGCGCAGCATGGCGCGGCTGATGAGCTTCGGGGCTTTCGCTCCCGGCACCAGCACCGCGCCGATGAGCAGGTCCACGTTGGGCATGAGTTCCATCAAGTGCGACTCGTTCGAGTACAGCGTGTGCGCGGTGTGCAGTGTGATGTCGAGAAACCTCATGCGCTCCAAATCCACATCGAGAATCGTCACGTCCGCGCCGAGTCCGGTGGCCATGCGCGCCGCGTTGATGCCCGCGACGCCGCCACCGATGACGACCACGCGCCCCGGCAACACGCCCGGCACGCCGCCAAGCAAGGTGCCGCTGCCGCCCGCGTGCTTCGCGAGAAAGTAGCCGCCGACCAGCACCGACATGCGTCCCGCGATCTCGCTCATCGGTTCGAGGAGCGGCAGCCGCCGGTTCACCTCGATGGTTTCGTAAGCCAGCGCGGTGACGCCGGATTTCATCAACGCCTCGGTCAGTCCGCGATTCGCTGCGAGGTGCAAGTAGGTGAAGAGCAGTTGCCCGCGCCGCAACAGCGCGTACTCGGAGGGCAGCGGCTCCTTGACCTTCACGATCAATTCACCCTGCGCAAACGTCTCGGCGTGCGTGGCCACCATCGTCGCACCCACGGCCTCATAGTCGCTGTCGGGAAAACCTGCGCCCGTGCCGGCGTCGCGCTCCACGAGCACGCGATGGCCGCGCTGGATGAGCTGGTAGGCCGCCGAGGGCGTCACCGCCACGCGGCTCTCCTGTTCCTTAATTTCCTTCGGGACGGCGATGATCATAAGTCGTTTCCTTGGGTCGGGACATTGGCGAGCCACTGCGCGGAAAGACAGAGCATTCGCGGCAGGTGAAACGGGCCTTTGAACAGATTGCCTTTCGCGCGTTGCGAGACGCGGCCGTCGCGATGCAAATAGCCGAACCATTCGCCGTGCTCAGGATCGGGAAAATGTTGAAAGCTCCAGTCGTGAACGAGCCGGTGCATCTCGGCGAAGCGGCGTTCGCCCGTCAGTTGCCACGCGAGCATGGTCGCGAGAATCGCCTCGCAGTGCGGCCACCAGAATTTCATGTCGTGCCAGTATTCCTGCACCGGACGCCCGTGCAGATCGGTGAAGTAGAACAGCCCGCCGTGCTCCGAATCCCAGCCGCGCTTCCACATCCATTCGAGGATGGTCGTGCCGAGTTCAATGAGCCGTCGATCCTTCCGCAGCGCGCCCTCGCGCAGGATGAACCACGCGCACTCGAGGGCATGGCCGGGGTTCAAGGTGCGTCCGTCAAAGTGGTCAATGATGCCGCCGTCCGGCGCGACGTTCTCCATGAGCGCCTCGTGCTCGGGCTTCAGGAAGTCGCGCTCGATTTCTGCGATGCTCGCATCAATCCACTCCGTGCAAGTGCGCCCGCGCACTTCGACCTCGCCGAGATTCGCGCGCAACTCCTGCGCCGTGACGATGCCGATCATGTGCGCGCCGAGGCCCTTCATCGGACGCGTGGACTCGAACTTCGGCGGCATGACCCCGGGCGTGAAACTGTGGTGCAGGTAAGTCGCGAAACACTTCGCCGCGTCCTCCGCCGCGCGCGCCTCACCGGTGGCCCGCGCGAAAGCCACAAAGCCGATGGCCGCGAAAGCTTCGCTGTAAACGTAGCGGCGCATCCGCAGCGGCTGTCCTTCGCGTGTGACCGAGAAATACATTTTGCCGTCCGGCGCGAAGCAGTGTTGTCGCAAGAACTCCACGCACGAGCGCGCCGCTTCCAGCCATTCCGCGCGCGGTTCCACGGTGTTGTGCAACGTGGCGAACATCCACGCGGCGCGGCCCTGAAACCACACGCTCTTGTCCGAGTCGAGCAGCGTGCCGTCCTGATCCAGCGCGGTCAGAACGCCGCCGTGCTCACGATCCAATCCGTGCCGCAGCCAGAACGGCATCACGTCCTTCAGCAGCGTGTCGCGGTAAAGTGCCGCCAGCCGCGCGCGGCTGGCGGAGTCAGTCAGGTCTGTCATGGCTTGGCTTGCACCCACTCGACCGGAAACCGCGCGAACACCATGCGCCCGTAATTGTCCGCCTCGAAGAAGCAGCCCACCGTGCCGTCGGCGAAGCGCGTGAGCACGCTGTAGGCGAACGAGCCTGGGTAAAGTACGCGCTTCGCGGGCCAGGTTTTGCCTTCGTCGCGACTGAGATAAATGGTGCCGCGTTCGCGCTTCGTCGAGTCGGGGCCGCTGTGCAGCAGGCGTCCGGGCGTCGTGCCTTCGCCGAACGAATCGCGGAGGATCGAAGCCATGCAGCTTGGGTCGGTCAGATCCGGCATCTCATGCACCACCGACCAGGTCTTGCCGCCGTCGCGGCTCACGGAACCGCGCCGCACTTTCGCGCCGGCAAACTGGCGGCTGTCGAGCAGCACCGAGCCGTCCGCGAGTTCGGCCATTTGGACTTCGTTGATCTGGCTGCGCTCGCCGCCCTTGCCGTCCGGCACGAGCGCGCCCGGCACGTCCTCGCCATAGGTCCACGTCTTCCCCGCGTCGTCGCTGAAGACGGCGTAGTTCTGCCACTTCCCATACGGGCCTTCGTTGAACGGGATGATGAGCCGCCCCGCGTGCGGGCCGCGCGTGAGCTGAATCCCGAGGCCTGGACCGCTCGCGATGGTCGTCGTGCGCGTGGGGCGCTTCGTGGTCTTCGTCACGTCACGCGGCGCGGCCCAGGTCAGGCCGTCGTCGTCGGACGTGAGGATGAAGTTTCGGTAAATGTTCGTGCCGTCGAGTCCGGTCGCCGTGCCGGCACTGTGTTCCTTGAGGTGCGCCGGGATGCGCTGATACCAGACGAAGATGCGCCCGCTCGCGCGCTCCTGCACCACGGTCGGGTTGTTCAGCGAGTTTGCGCCGTCGTCATGCAGCACGCGCAGCGCGCTCCAAGTCCGCCCGCCGTCGGCGCTGCGTTTCATGATGATGTCGTTCTCGGCCTGGTCCGTGGGTCGCTGCCGGCCCTCGGCGAAGGCGAGCACGGTGCCGGCCTTCGTCACGAGCACGGCGGGGATGCGAATTTGCGCGTAGCCTTCGGTTTTGGATTTGAAGACGTCGGAGAACTCCGGCTCGGCGGCCAGGAGTGCCGTGATGGTGAGCAAAAGTGTGGCGAGGATTTTCATAGTGATAGCGGTTCAGGTTTTGATCCAATCGAAGAAGCCCATCGTTTCCAAATCAGCGCGCAGCTTCGTTGCTTCCTCCTTGGAGAGATTGCCATTCGGCAGACGTGCGGGGCCGACATCCACACCGAGCATTTTCATCACGGCTTTGGCTGCACCCATGAAACCGCGCGGGGCGAGCGTGGCGACGAGTTGCACAGAGCGGAACTGCTCGTCCCGCGCCGTGGCGAGATCGCCCGCGTCGAACGCGCGCCACAGACGGTGGTAGATCGGCGCGGCGAAATTGTAGGTGCTGCCCACCGCGCTCGTGGCCCCGAGCGCCAGCGCGGCCAGCAGGAATTCATCGCAACCCCACGGGATGTCGAACGCGCCACCACGCGCGCGACGGCATTGCTGGAAGGCCATCAAGTCAGGATTGGTGAACTTGAGTCCGGCCAGCGTCGGGATGCGCTCGTGTGCTTGCGCGAGAAAATCCGGCATGGAGAAACTCACGCCGGTCATCACCGGGATGTCGTAGAAATAAAACGGCGTCTCCGGCGCGGCGGCGGCGATGTCGGCGGCGCAGGCCAAGAGCGCGTCGAGCGAGCGCGGCTTGAAGTAGCTGGGCGCGAGCGCGCTGATGGCGGTCGCACCGAGCTGTTGCGCCTGCGCCGCGAGCGCACGCGCATCGGCCAGGCAGTTCCCACCGACATGCACGATCACTTTCATTTCCGTCCCTGGCGTCACTTCACTCCAGCGTTGCGCCAGCGCGCGGCGCTCCTCGACGGTGAGCGACGCGCTCTCGCCCGTGGTGCCGCCGATGAAGACGGCCTTCACGCCGTTCTTCAGCAGATGCGCGGCCTGCATCTCAACGATGGCGAGGTTTAACGAGCCGTCATTGTGAAACGGCGTGTGCGTGGCGGCAATGAGACCGTGGAGTTTGTTCATGGCGCAGTTGGAATCTCAGTTTTTCGCGGACGAATCAACAGCACGAGCACGACCGAGATCACAGCGGTGCCGGCGAAAGCACTGAAGATGACGTTCAGCGGCACCGCGCGATCGCGCATCGCGCCGAAGCCCCAGTCAGCCAGACCGCCGCAACTGATGCTGACGAGGTTCATGAGGCCGTAGCCGGTGGCGCGCAGTTCGGGCCGCACGAGCTGGCAAAGGATGGGCATGTTGTTGCAGTCGAAAAATCCCCAGCCGAGTCCGAACAGCGCGAGGAACAGCACGGCGGTCACGAGCGTGCCCGCGTTGCCCACGCCGAACAGCGCCGGGATGATCAAACTCATGCCGATGGCGCTGACGAAAATGCGCCCGCGCTCGTGTCGGCGCATCCAGCGATCCGCCAGCCACCCGCCGAGAATGGCGCCGACGATGGCCGCGCCCTGCCAGTAGAGCGTTGCGGACACGCCGGCCTTCCCCTGGCCGATGTTGAATTGCTGCTTGAGAATGGCCGGCATCCAATCGCGCACGACCCAGCCCGCCAGCGCGGGCAAAGTGAAGTAAAGCACGAGCAGGATGAAGGAGCCGTTGGTCAGAAGTTCTCGCGCGGATTGCCCCATGGAATTTTGCGAGGCCGCCACCGAGGCGGCAGATTTCGGCGCATCGCGCAACAGGAAGGCCAGCGGCACGGCGTAAATGATTCCAGCAATCCCGCACGCATCGAAGGCAAACCGCCAGCCGAGCGCCGGCGCATCCGCCACGTAGCCGCTGAAGCCGCCAATGATCACGCCAATGTAAATCGCCATCTGATGCAATCCCACCGCGCGCGAGCGCGTAGAGCCGGTGTGGAAATCCGCGATGAGCGCCAGCGCGGCAGGAATGTAGAACGCTTCGCTGATCCCCATGAGCGTGCGCGCGGTCAGCAGTCCGTCGTAAGTCGTGACGTGCCCCGTCACCCACGTCACTGCCGACCACACGAACAGGCTCCCGCAGATCGTGAGCCGCCGGCTGAAGCGATCCGCGATGTAACCGCCGATGGGACTGAGAATCGCATAGACCCATTTGAACTGCCCGAGCATCCGGCCCCAGTTCGCCTCGGACCCGATGTCCGGTATGTCGTGCATGACCGAAAACTTCATGGCCGCGAGCATCTGGCGGTCGAGGTAGTTCAGCAGCGCGACGGGGAAGAGCAGGGCGACCACGAGCCAGGCGGTGCGGGTGAGTGAGGGGGCGGTGGACATGCGCGGGAAAGTAATCAGTGTTCAGCGGAGCGCGGGCTTTCAGCCCGCAGCGATGTCCTCACACCGGGAGCATTGTTGTCGAAATGAACGCGTCCGGCCATCGCACGTTGCTGCGGGCTGAAGGCCCGCGCTCCGTTTTGTTTCGCCCGCGTCATTCGCTTCTCCACACTTCCGGCGAACGGACGCCGGGACGGATTTCACCGCTGGGGATCACGAGGTGATCCTTCCACTGAACAGCGGTGGTGGTGACGTGGGCGAACGGGATTTCGCCAAGTTGCTCCCAGCGGTCTGTTTTCGGATCGTAGGCGAGCACGTCGCGGCGGAAGCCTTGGTGTTGCGCGGGCGGCGTGT
>JANNGC010000372.1:0-1785 GCA_031380445.1 Pedosphaera sp. | reverse complement strand
AGGTAACCGGGCTTGGGCGTGGCGACGGCAGTCGCGCTGGAGGCGGTGAGAAAAGTTCCCGAGCCGGTCACCGTGCCCATCGTCAGCGAGGCACTCGCCACGCTCACCGCATAGGTCGGCGCGAAGTGGGCGACGAGCGTTCGGTTCGCGCTGGCGGGGAATTGATAGACGTTGGACGAACTCACGATCACGCCTTCCTCCGTCCAGTTCACGAAAGCATAGCCAGCGGTCGCGGCGGCGGAGAGATTTACCGCCGCGTCGGGTGCGAAGTTCCCCGCGCCGCTGACGCTGCCGCCATTCACGGACGATGAAGTGGCGGCAATGCCGTAGCTGGTGGGCGCATCCGCGAGGAGCGTGATGGCGAGATCGCCCGAGCCGCCGTAGTAACTGTTCCCGAGTCGGCGGTAATGCGCGTTGTTGCCGCCGACCCCAGTTGCATTGCCCCAGGTGAGCGGATAGCCATACTGCGAGGCTTCGATCTGAATCCAATACCCAACGCCGTTCGTGGCCGGGAAGGAGGTGGGCAGCGTCACTGAATAATCAAACATCTGCACGCCGCCCGCCACGCCTGCCGCCGTCTCGTTCGCGTTGCCGGTGACGGTGTATTTCTGGAGGTAAGGATTGGCGAGGTCGGGATAGAACCCATTGGCCGTGGACCCGTAGATCTTGATGATGAACTCCACCACGGGATTGGCCGCCTGATTGTTGCCGACGTAGCCGCCGCGCCAGCGCAGGGCCGAGAAACCGTTGGTCGTGGCGAGGGTGAATTTCTCAAACCGGTACTCCATGCCATCCACATTGCCGTCCGGCAGCATGTACGAGGAAAGCAGGAGCGTGCCGGCGGTCGTCGGCGGCTGGGAGAAGACGATGCTGGGGTTCGAGGCCGTGGGCGTAAAGTTGGCCACCAAATCGCGATCCCCCGCGACGGTGAACGTGTAGCTGGCGCTCGCGCTGACCGGCACGCCGTTCGCCGTCCAGTTCACGAAGGCGTAGTTCGCCGACGGCACCGCTTCCACCGTGCGAGTCGAGCCATTCACAAAACTGCCGCCGCCATCCGTGTTGCCACCGAGCAGCGGCTCGGAAGCCGTCGTGATCAACGAACCCGCCGAGAAGTTGGCGACCAGGGTGCGATTGCTGGTCACGGTGAACGTGTAGTTCGGCGCGGTGCTGACCACGGTGCCGTTCTCCGTCCAGTTCACGAAGGCGAAGCCGGGCTCCGGCGTGGCCACGAGCGGCGCGGCGGAGGTATTGGGATACAGCCCCGTGTTGATGATCGTGCCGCTACCCGCTGGCGATGCGCTCGCCGCGATGGTGTAAGTGGGGCCATCGCCGGTCACGATGCTGAACGCCGCATCGCCAGGCGCATACTGAAAATAGTAGTCCGCTTGACCTGCGATGCGCCGGAAATGTGATCCATTGCCCACGCCCGCGGCGAAGCCCCAATACGGCAGGCCGTTCGCCATCTCCGCCTCGATCTGCACCCAGTAGAGCTTGCCCGCCACCGCTTGGAAAACCGTCGGCAGCACAAAGTGGTAGTCGAACATTTCCACGCCACCGAACAGCCCCGCGCTCGTCTCACCCGCCGCGTTGCCCGTGTCGTAGGCCACCAGCGTCGCCGGATTACCCGGATAGCCCGGCCCGAGATGCGGCTGCGAAAGTCCCGGGGTGGATTCGTAGATCGACACCCGGAAATTCACGATGTCGCCGCCCCAGTAGGCCATCTCTGGATTGTAGCCGCCGCGCCAGCGGATCTCGGTGACCGCCTGCGCCGTCGGCACCACGAAC
>JANNGC010000610.1:0-1602 GCA_031380445.1 Pedosphaera sp. | reverse complement strand
TGGAAGGCACTGACCGAGCGGCCCGGGACGAGGTTGCTGATGATGAACGCACCGCTCTGGCTGCCGACCGCGTCGGTGAGGACGAGGGCGTTGCTGTTCGTCACGCCCACGCTGTTCGTGACGTGGCCGGTGCCGAAGACGGCGGTACCTGCCGGGAGTCCCGCTTCAAAGTCCGTGTAGAACGTGACCGGGAAAACGCCGCTGACCTGCGCGATGGAAAGTGCGCGGCCCTCGGGGTCGGTGTTGTTCGCGAGCAGCGTGCCGGCGGTGTAATTCGTCACCACGTTCTGCACCGCGCCAATGGTTTCGGAGGCCACGGTCGGCAGCGCATTCGTGATGAGGACCATCGCGTTCGAGCTGAGGACGCCGCCGCCGTCGTTGGCCACGAGCACGGTGTAAGCGCCGGAGTCGCTGACGTTCGCGCCGGTGATCGAGTAGGACGAGGCGTTCGCGCCGTTCAACGGCGTGCCGTTGCGCCGCCACTGGTAGGTGAGCGGGCCGGAGTTCGCCGGATTCGTGGCGGTGACACTCATGGTGAGGTTCGCGTTCAGGCCGTTGGTCGCGCCGTCCGGCTGCACCGTGATGGTCGGCACGACCGGGAAGTAGATGTCGCGCAAGTTGGCCACCACGACGCCGGGCGTGACGTTGGTCGTGTTGTTGTGCGACGAGGCCGCGAAGCCGACGAGAATGCTGTCCGGATACGCGCCGCCGTTGAGCGAGGTGTCACGGGAGCTAATGGTCTGCCAGTTCGTGCCGTCGCGGCTGTAGAAGCCGTTGAAGAGCGCGCCGACGCGCATGAGGCGGAGCCAGGGCGTGATGCCGTTGGTCCAGGCGGTGTTGATGTTGTTGGCCGTGGCGGCGCTGCCGGCGGCGAGGTCGCGGTAAATGAACTGCGCGCGATCCGTGCCGAGCACCGGCCAGTTCGGAATGGCGGGCGGGGCGACATTCACGGTCATCATGCGGCTGTTGCCGTTGGTCGAGACACGCGCGGTGATGGCGGCCTTGGCGTTGGGCTCCGAGAGGCCGCGCGCGTAGTTCGTGAGCGCGGCCACGCGCATCCGCACGTCGAAGTTGCCGGTGATCTGGCGCGCGACGTAATACATGCCGTCCGCCGTGCCGAAGATGTCGGTGCCGCCCGCCGTGATGTCGAGCGAGTTGGGCGCAAGGCTCACCGCCGAGCCGCGCACGAGCGGATCCGTGATGCCGGGCGCGCTGCCCACGTCGTTCATGAAGTCCGCTTCCACGACCGCGCCGTTCACGGTCACGCCGCCGCCGGCGTCCGTCAGGTAGGTCAGCGTCACATCCGGCAAGGTGTAGGTCGTGACGGTGAAATTTCCTGTGATGCGTCCGCTCAAATTCAGAGTGACGGTGCGGCCCGCCTGGGACTGGCTGACCACGCTCACGGAACCGTCATTGATGGTGAAGGTGCTCAACTCGGTCAGCACGCCGGCCTCCAGCGGCTTGTCGAAGACGAGCGTGACGGTCGTGCCGCCCACGCTGCCCGCCGTGAAGAAGTTGAATTCTTTCGTGACCGTCACCGTGGCCGGGCTGCTTGTGACGGAGAGTCCGCCGGGCAGGGTGGCGACGACGCGCAGGGTCGTG
>JANNGC010000601.1:0-2581 GCA_031380445.1 Pedosphaera sp. | reverse complement strand
GCCCTGCGACATGATGCCAACGAAGGCGTCGTCCGCACCAAGCATGGTCGCGACGTGGCGCGCGAAGCGACCGAAGTAATCCGACGAGAGCAGCGCGGATTCGTAATAGTGCATCGAGTAATTCGCGAGGAGCGCGAGCGGCTTGCCGTCGGCGCGTTGCACGGCGAGCACGGAGAGTTGCGGATCAATCGGGCCGCTCGGCCCGATGGCGTCGGGACTTTCGTGACCGGGATGCATGTTCGCGCGCACGTTGCGCTGGCCGAACGGGTCGGTGAGCATTTTATCAGGGCGACGAATCCAGCGGCGGTTGAAAGTGTGCTCCCAGTCATCCGCCTGCGCCCAACCGATGCGCGCCGGAGCCAGTCGCTCGACCGCACCGATGATCGCGGTGGCAACTCGCCCCGGCAGAAACGACGCGTAAGTCGGGTCCACGCGGCTGCCCAGACACCCCATCGCCGACGGCGCAGAATGCGTGTGCGTGGCAGAGACGAGCATTCGCTCCGTGGGAATTCCGGTGACCTTGCTCGCGTCAGCCTTCGCGCGATCGATGAGGTCGCGCGGCATCATGCACGTATCGACGACACACAACACGAGTCGCGTCGTGCCGTCATCGAGCACCAGCGCCTTGGCGAAGAGCGGATCAACAACCTTGTCCGCCGTGCGCTCGGTGAACATCGCGTTCACCCGGACGGGAAAGTTGGTGGGCGAAATGTCCACCGCGTGGGCACCGGCACGGAAAGTCGGCGTAGCGGCTTGTGCGCTACAGAAAAAACCAAGCAGCACGCCGAGCACGAATCGCGGAAGGGAACGCATGACGAGATTCAACTGCGCGGCTCACGGCGGGGCAAGCTTCGCCGACGTGCTGGGGAATAGGCCGGTGGGAAAAAGTGATTTGAGGATGCGGCCTGTGTGGTGGTGGGCGCGTTTCCCCTCACCCCGGCCTCAACCCAGAGGAGAGGGAGAACGGCATTCAGTCTCCATCCATCAGAGCGCGCCCGATCTCACCTTACGCCAGCACGCCCTTCACCACTTCGCCATGCACGTCGCTCAGGCGGAACTGGCGGCCCTGAAAACGATAGGTGAGCTTTTCGTGATGGATGCCGAGCAGGTGCAACACGGTTGCCTGCCAGTCGTGAACGTGGACCGGATCGCGCACCACGTTGTAGCTGAACTCATCGGTCTCGCCGTAAATGCTGCCGCCTTTCACGCCACCGCCCGCCATCCACATACTGTAGGCGCGGCCAAAATGATCACGTCCGTGGCCGCCGGGTTTCGTCACGTCGCCTTGCACGAAAACGGTGCGGCCAAATTCGCCGGCGAAGATCACCAGCGTGTCATCGAGCAGGCCGCGTTGTTTCAAATCTTTGACCAGCGCGGCGCTCGGCTGATCGGTGTCGCGGCATTGCACGGCGAGCTGCGTGTCGAGATTGCCGTGTTGATCCCAGCCGCTGTGCATGAGTTGCACGAAGCGCACACCGCGCTCCACGAGGCGTCGCGCGAGCAAACAGTTCCGCGCGAAGCTGCCGGGACGTTTCACATCCGGGCCGTAGCTTTCTATGGTGGCGGCAGACTCCTTCGACAAATCGAGCAGGCCCGGCACGCTGGCCTGCATCTTGAACGCCATTTCGTACTGCGCGATGCGCGTCTCGATTTCCGGATCGCCCTGCGCCGCGAACTGATGCGCGTTCATCGCCGCGATGTCGTCGAGCAGGTCGCGCTTCTGCGCGCGGCTCAGTCCGGGCGCGTCGTTCAAATACAAAACCGGATCCCCTTCACCGCGCAGACGCACGCCTTGAAATTTCGACGGGATGAAACCGCTGCCCCAGTAATATTCGTAGAACAACTGGCCGCAGGATTTCTGCGTGTCCGCGCTCGTCATGACCACGAAGGCGGGCAGTTCATCCGTCATCGAGCCAAGCCCGTAGGTGAGCCACGCGCCCATGCTGGGGCGGCCGGGAATCTGCGAGCCGGTCATGCAGAAGGTGACGCCCGGCGCGTGGTTCACCGCGTCGGTCTGCATCGAGTTGATTAGACAGATGTCGTCCGCGATGCCGCCGGTGTGCGGCAGCAACTCGCTCAACCAGCGCCCGCTCTGGCCGTATTGCTTGAAGGGTTTGATGGCCGGGAGAATCGGAAATTTCTTCGCACCCGCCGTCATGGTCGAAAGCCGTATGCCCGCGCGAACCGACGCAGGCAATTCTTCCAGCCGTCGTGCGTTCAGTCCCGGCTTGTGATCAAACAGATCGACCTGCGACGGACCGCCGCCCTGCCACAACACGATGACGCGTTTCGCCTTCGGCGGAAAATGCGGCAGGCCCGGCAGCGCGCCGGAGATTTTTTCATCCGCGCCAAATAAATTTCCGCCAAGCAACGAGCCGAGCGCGGCCACGCCGATGCCGGTGGCGCTGCGTCCGAGGAACTGGCGGCGCGTGAGATTCAGTCTGGCTTCGAGGAGCGGGTTCATAATGGCGGGTGATGCAAATTAGAACGGAGCGCGGACCGCCGAGTCCGCGCGATCCAAGCCGGGCGAAACTGCGGCCTTCCATCGCGAATTACGAACACGCGGACTCGGCGGTCCGCG
>JANNGC010000554.1:0-7143 GCA_031380445.1 Pedosphaera sp. | reverse complement strand
CGAGCAAGCCTGGGTTTTCAACAGCGTATCGCACAGTAGCAGCGCCGGCGGGTGCTTCAGTAGTGACCTTGCGCGATATTTTTCTCGTGCCGACGGGAGGAACATTACCGAGCATCACCAGCATCACACCCCAATACGAAGGCATTTTTCTTTCTGCCGCTGCGATTCTCAACGACTACACCGCCACGGTGGATTGGGCCGGGCATCCGCCGGGTTCGGTGGAGTTTCGCGTGAACGGAACTCTGCGCGACACCGTGGCAACCAGCACCACGGAAGCCGTGGCCGGTATCAACATGGGGTTGGGTTTCAATGCGTCGCTCAACTTGGGTGGGAACAAAATCACAGTCGTCGCGGTCAGCACGGACGGCACGCGGTCACAGCCATTTCAACAACCGGTGACGATCATTCCGGCACCAGCCTTTTTGTCGTCAGGAATTACAGCGCTGGCACCATTCCAATTCTTGCCTGGCAACGATCCCTCGCTTTCCTTCGACATCAAATTTCCAAACGACGACATCGCCTCAAGCGTGTTGCAACAGACTCCGTTGCTCGGCAATTTTGGCTCACAGTTCGCCGTGGGCGCGGGCTTTCAATACGCGCTGAACACCGGCGAATGGCAAGTTCACGCTGGCATCGAACCTTATGGTCGCTGGGCGAATCGAGCGGGCGAGCGTCCGCACAGCACGCTTACCAAACCAAAGTTCTTTGCGGGCAACCGGACACTTGATCTCACCGCGCAGGGGCGGGCTGAAGGCCGCGCCTCGCAGACTGCGGGCATCGTGTTGGATCGCGTCGGCGTTGGCATCTCCGGAGAATATTCGCAGGAACTGCTCGCGTTCTATCTCTCCGACTACGTGCCGGGCGCGCAGTGGCTACGGGTACTCGATTGGTGCAAGAGGGTGGGCGTCGATCCGAATAGCATTCAACGAGTGACGCTCTACGGAGAATTGGGCTTTGACGTTCAGTTGATGGTGCTCACGGCAACGCGTCCAATCCATTACGAAGAAACGACTTTGGAACTTTCCATCGGCCTGCGTGTCGCTTACGAGCCGAACGTGTACGTGGCTAAAGGCTCCATCTATGCCGGAGGCAAGATGACGGGTCGGTTTCAAATTCATCCCGGCTTGGATTTCCAAGAGGTCAAAGGCGCGTTATCGGGTGGCATCACGTTCACCGCGCTTGGCTTCGAGGTTGTGAATGAGAAGTTCACGCTCATTCAATATTCGTGGTCACCGTCGTCCTCGCTGATTGGCCCGCAGAATCCCAAGGCGGCTGGTGAATGGATTCGGGTAGCAGGCCAGAGCACGGAGCTTCGGCCTCTGCCTCGTGATTATCTCGCGCTGGGCGGTGAATCATTTCCGGGCTACGGATTGGCAGGGAATGCGAAGTCGCTCGTTGCAGGAACATCATCGCTGGAAGCATTCCGTTCGATGGGGCACGAGCAGCACGCGAAAGCCGCGCAGTCGCTCGACGGGACAAAGTCTGGTGGCGCGCAGTTCGCGCAGGTGGATTTGCCTTTGGTTCAGAACATTTTCCCAGACTCGCAATCGGTGATGGCGGCGCGTGGGTTGGAATTGATGCTCCTTTACGTGGCCGACAATGGAGCCTCGAATGCGCTTCAGTTCACGGACACCAAGTGGACGCGGTTCGACGGCACGAATTGGAGTGTGCCGGCGACGATTCACACGAACACGCAAGCGGAGTTTTCCCCGCAAGTCGCTTACGACGGCAACGGCGATGCGATGGCGGTTTGGGAGCGCGTGGCGGATGCGAACTTCAACGAGACGAATCTCACGGCGATGGCGGCGCAAATGGAAATCGTCTGGTCGCGGTGGAACCGCACGAGCGGAGCGTGGATTACGCCGGTGGCGTTGACGGCGAATGGGTATCTGGATCACGCGCCGCAACTCTGCGGGCCGATGGCGAACGGCGACGTGTTGCTGACGTGGACGAAGAACGAAGCGAACCTGCTCATGGGCACCGGGCCGGCGGGTTCGGTGTCGAACAGCGTGGTGATGCAGTCGCGCTGGAGCGCGGCGTCGCAAACGTGGGATGCGCCGCAAGTGCTCGTGGCGGACCTTCCCCACCGGCTTTCGCAATCGCTCGCGGGCGTGAGCAACCTCGCGGTGTATGCGTGGACGCGCGACCTCGACGGCGTGCTCACGAACAGCGCGGACCAGCAGGTGTTTTATTGCGCGTGGAGCAATGGCGTGTGGAGCGCGCCCGCGCAGTTCACAACGAACAGCAGCGGGAACCGGTACGCGCGCGTGGCCGTGGGCGCGGACGGGCACAGTTATTTGATCTGGCAGCGCGGCGCGGACCTGGTGTTGAACCGGGATTTTTCGACGAACGTCACCGTGGTGCGCGCCGATTCGCAGACAGCGGGCTTCGCGGATTACGCACTGACGATTGGTCCGGCGGGAAATCTGGCGCTGCTCTGGCAGGAGATGAGCCAGGACGGATCGGACGCGCATTACAGCATCCTCGATCCGGCGTCGGCGACGTGGAGCAAGGACGCGCGGCTGTTTCAGGACGCGCCGCTGGAGCGGTCGTTCGCGCCGGTGTGGGATGACGTGGGCAACCTGACTGTGGCCTACAACAAGGTGCAGATTCTCGTGACCAACGAAACCGTGACGCTGGAAGGCGGCGGCTCGATCACGATCACGAACGTGCCGCAGCCGGGCCGGGTGGATTTGGCCGTAACCAAGCGGCGGCTGATCAAGGACGTGGAATTGCGCGCGGGCGATTTTACGGTGGAGTCCGCGAATTATCTGCCCGGCGCGGCGGTCGCGCTTACGGCCACAGTGCGCAACGCCGGTGATGTGGCGGTGAGCAATCTGGTGTTGGCGTTCTACGATGGGAGTCCAACCAACGGCGGCACGCTGATCACGAACATCGCCTTGTCCGGCTGGTTGGAAGGCGCGGCGACGAACACGGTCAGTGCGCTCTGGGTAGTGCCGGAGCCGGCGACCAATCATGTGCTCTACGCGGTGGCTGACCCGGCGAATGCTGTCACGGAGTTCAACGAAACGAATAACGTGCAATCCGTCAGCATCGGTGGCGTGGACCTCGCGGTGTCGTTGTTAAACTACACGGTGGAGACAAACGGCGCGGTGCGCGTGATCGCGCAAGTGCAAAATCTGGGTGCGCCCACGGCAGGGACGAACGTGCTGGCGATTCGCCGCGCGGCGTCGCCGAACGCGCCGCTGATCACGGTCGCCGTGCCGAGTCTGGAGCCGGGGCGGCTGGCGCAGTTGGCTCTGGACTTGCCGCCCGGCACGCAACCAGAGGGCGAGGCGATCTACATTCTGCGCGCCGACGAGAGCAGCGCAACCAGCGATGTGGATACGAACAACAACACGTCAACCTTCGCCGTGAATTTGTGGCTCGACTCGGATGGCGACGAAATGCCGGACGGGTACGAGGCTCAATATCCATTCCTCAGTTCCACCAACGCCGCCGATGCCCTGTTGGATTTTGACGGCGACGGCGTGAGCAACCTCGCCGAGTATCGCGCCGGAACGAGTCCGAACAACCCGCAGTCTTATCTCCGCATTCAGTCCATCGCCATCGGCGGAACCAACGGCGTGCAGATTGTTTGGGGTTCAGTCTCGAACAAACTCTACGCGATTCAGCGGGCGGGCGCGCTAGCTCAGGGTGGCGGCACGTTCACGAATCTAGCGGATCACATTTTGTCCACACCGCCGCAGAATAGGTTCCTCGACACGGCGGCGACCAACGGCGGGCAGTTCTTCTACCGCTTGAAGGTAGAGTAGGCCGAACAAGCGAATGCCAATGCTGCGGCAGTTGCCAACGCCGCGCGCGCCCGAATAATCTCAATTCGATGAAGCGAAACCTACTTCTGCACGGCGGACATGCTCACGACCACGGCGGTCACGGTCATGCGCACGAGCCGATGGATCATCCGGGCCGTTTCGACGAGCGCGAGCAGCCGCTGGCGCGGGACTTCAGCCGGCGCGCGTTCACCGTCGGCGTGGGCGGGCCGGTGGGCAGCGGCAAGACGGCGCTGATGCTCCAGCTTTGCAAGAGGCTGCGCGAGCGCATGAGCATCGGCGCCGTCACGAACGACATTTTCACGAAAGAGGATTGCGAATTTCTCGTGAAGAACGGCGCGCTGGAAGCAGAGCGCATTCGCGCGGTCGAGACGGGCGGCTGCCCGCACGCGGCGATTCGCGAAGACATATCCGCGAACCTGCTTGCGCTTGAAGATCTGCATCGCAAGTTCAAGCCCGACCTGCTGCTCATCGAATCCGGCGGCGACAATCTTGCCGCGTGCTACAGCCGCGAACTGGCCGATTACACCATCCAGGTCATTGATGTGTGTGGTGGCGACAAAATCCCGCGCAAGGGCGGCCCCGGCATCACGCAGTCTGACTTGCTCGTGATTAACAAAACTGATCTCGCCGCCGGTGTCGGGGCTGACCTCGACGTAATGGCGCGCGACTCGAAGAAGATGCGTGGCCAAGGCCCGTTCATCTTTGCGCAGGTGAAGCACGGCGTGGGCGTGGAGGAAATCATCGCGCACATCCTCCACGACTGGCAGCACGCGGCGGGCGTGGCGCACGCGCACTGAGCGCCTGGGAGCGCTGGCCTCCAGCCGGTGTGTTTCTCACACACCTTCGCGCCGGCCAGGATGCCGGCGCTCCCAGGCCACCACCACAGGTTCACTTCTCGCTGCAAACCGCCGATGGATTCGGAGGCCGCGCGTGCGGCCGTACATGATTTTTGCGCAGCTTGGAATGACCCTGATGCTGGTGGCGCTTTTTTGCGCCGCCGTGGCCGAGTATTTGGTCGGGCAGCCCGTCTTCGACACGCATCGTCCGGTGCTGGCGGCGGGCGTCGGCGTGTTGGGCGTGCTGGTCATCCTCGTGGGGGGCGTCGCGGCGAAACGGCGGCAAACCAAAAAACTGCCCGACCCCGGCAAGCTGGTGGACTTTCTTGAGCCGCGTTTCTGGGGCGGCGTAATCCTCGTACTCGGCCTCTTGACGTTCAATTTCCAAACGTGGGGTCTCGACCTGCGCTGGTTGGAATTGTGCGCCCGCATGGATGGGCAGGCGCAAATCGTTCAAGCGCGCGAACCGGCGGAAACGGAGAAGCCGGAGAAACCTGCTCCGAAGGCGGCGCAAGTTCCGCTCATTAAAATCCAGGGCATCATTTTCAAAACGGAACGCCCGGTCGTCTTGATTGACGGCGAAGCCTACGAAGCGGGCGCGCAGATTGACGACGCGGTGATCCAGGAAATCACCCGCGAGGGCATAGTGGTGAAGATTGGTCGCGAGACGAAAATCATCCGCATGGGAACGGGGAAGGGAATGTCTGGCGAGGCGGCGGGGCGGAAGTGACGGCACGAGGCGCGCGGCGTTCACGCCGCTTCACTGTTCACCCGACCTGCCGGTGCGAGGGCCAAAGAGTTATACAAGTTGAAGCGGCATGAATGCCGCGCTCCTGCGCCCGTTCGTCGGGCCGACGACGATCACTTCCCCGCGCGTTCTGTCTCTGCCTTCTCCAGCGCGGCTTTCAGCTTCTCATCCAGGATTTCCACTTTGCTGTCCTGCTTCACCTTCGCGAAGAACTTCGGCAGTTCCTTGTCCAGCGCCTGCTGCGTCAGGAAGTCCTTGATGCGTTCCTTTGCCTCCGCGAACGGAACTTTCCGCGCGGGGATGATCTCGTGCAGCTTGATGATGTGGTACCCGTAGTCGGTCGTGACGAGGTCGCTGACCTGGTTCGTGGCGAGACCGAACGCGGCCTTCTCGAACTCCGGCACCATCGCGCGGCGCGGGTCGTCCTTGGCGCGGGCGAATTTGTATTCGCCCTTCGTTTCCTTCGCACCGGGGTCTTCGGTAAAGGTCGTGGCGAGCAGCGCGAAATCTTCGGCCTTGCGCGCCCGCTCCAGCACGCCTTCCGCGCGCGCCTTCTTTTTTAATTTGTCTTCCGTGCTGAGTTCCTGGCCGGTGGCGAGGTCTTTCGTGGCGAAGAGAATGTGTGTCGCGCGGGCCAGCTCGGGCTGCTTGAAGGCCGCGTCATTCGTCTCCCAGAACTTCTGCATGTCCGCCTCGGGGACCACGAGTTTGTCCTTCACTTCGCGATTGATGACGGCCTCGGAAATCGCCTGCTCCACCACGCGGTTCGTGAACTGCGCGCGCGTCATCCCCAGCGAGCGCAAGTGCCGCGCGAAGTCCTCCTCCGTCGTCGCCATCTTGCGCGTGTCTTCCAGAAACTTCGTGATGTTTGTCTTCGCGTTTTCCTTGTCGAGGGCGCTGGCCTGGGTGACGAGCAATCGCGTGACCAGAATGCGGTCGAGCAACTGCGCCTCGGCCGCCTCGCGCCGCGTTTCGGCGATGTTCTGCCCGCGCGCGGCGAGGTTGGCGCGGTAGGCGATGAAAGCGTCGTCCAGTTCGCTGCGGCGGATTTCCACGCCGCCGCCCTTGGCGAGCACGGGGCCGAAGGTCAGGTCGGCGGCGTGGCTGACCAAGGCCGAGACCAGCATGGCGACGGCAACCAATAAGTTTTTCGTTTTCATTTTCAGAATTTTAATCAAACCAAGTGCCAGCGTGCTGCCAGTTTGCAACTGGCAGGGCTTGCTGACTCAGCAGGCTGCCAACAGTTCTAGCGCTGTCCGACTTCGCAGCTTCTGCCGGTTACAAACCGGCAGCACGTTACAACTTCACCACCCGCACGTTGCTGATGTCCGCGTCCTTCGCCAGCTCCTCCAGCAGTGCTTGCGGCGGGACGCTGTCCAGGTTCAACACCGTGAACGCCTGCCCGCCCGCCGCGTCCCGGCTCAGGCTCATGCTCGCGATGTTCACGCCGTGCTTGCCCATGAGCGAGCCGATGTAGCCGACGATGCCCGGACGATCCTTGTTGTTCATCATGAACACCACGCCGCTCGGCACAATTTCCACCGGCAAACTGAAGACGCGCACGATGCGGGGATTGTTCGGCGAGCCGAAGAACGTGCCGCCCGCCGACACTTTCTCGCCGTTCGGTGCGAAGACCGCGACATGCAGCCATTCGTTGAACGTCACCGGCTCGTCGCTGCGTTTCTCCTCCACGCTGATGCCGTGCGACGAGGCTACGGTGCGCACGTTCACGTTGTTCACGTCCTTGATCGCTCCGGCGTGC
>JANNGC010000532.1:0-2063 GCA_031380445.1 Pedosphaera sp. | reverse complement strand
TGCACCTCGCGGGCATCGAAGCGCAGGCCGACGAAGGAGTCTTCATTGTGCGGACGCACTTTGCCCACGTCGGTCCAGCCGAACCAGCGGATGGAAGCGTCGGCGCTCTTGGCGGTGGAGGTCATGCGGGCGGAACTCATGCGGTCGGAGGCGTCGGGGGCTTTTCCGGATCATCGAGAATGGTGGCGAACTCGAAATCAATCAGGCAGAAGCGGCCGTCCTGCTTGCGGTAGGTGACGTTGCGCATGTCGGCGTCGTCATGCCGCACGCCGAACGGCTCGAGTTCCGCGAAGAGCTCCTTGGTGCGCTTCTCGTCGAGATGCTCGACGCGCGAGCCGCAGTTGTTGGTCACGAGCTTAAGTTGATCGCGGTCGGCTTCGAGCACGCGCGGGACAAAGTTGCAGCCGCGCGCTTCGAGGTATTTGAGCACGCGCACCTCGTTGTCGAAACGTTCCTGCGCGTTCGCGCCGTGGAAGACTTTGATGACCCGCCCGTCGTAGGTGAGGTTCACCGTGGCCCGCAGGGTGTCTTTGACTTTCAGCATGGGGAAGTTGTGGAACGCCCGGACGCGCGAGGAGCGCGGGCTTTAGCCCGCTTCAACGTGCCACAGTCGGTGATCTCAGACCTGACCATGTGGCTCGTCGTGAGTGCGGTGAAGCGGCGTGAACGCCGCGCTCCTTCCGCGTAAGCCGGCGCTTCAGTGTGCGGTGCGGGTGACATCGGTGGCGGTGGCTGCATCAAACATCTTCCCCGGATTCAAAATCCCGTTCGGGTCCAGCGTACGGCGCAGGTCGCGCATCAAGCGCATCTGCACATCGCCCGCGAACTTCGGCAGAAAACTTTTCTTCGCCACGCCAATGCCGTGTTCGCCGGTGATGGTGCCGCCAAGACGAATCGCTTCATCGAAAATTTCCACGAACGCTTCCTCGACGCGGTGCATCTCTTCCTTGTTGCGCTCGTCGGTGAGGAAGGTGGGATGCAAGTTGCCGTCGCCCATGTGGCCGAAGGTGCCGATCTTCAGGCGATGCTTCTTCGCAATCATCTCGACGAAGCGAATCATGTGCGCCAGTTCGCTGCGCGGCACCGTGGCGTCTTCGAGAATCGTCGTCGGCGCAACACGGGCCAGTGCCGAGAACGCCGAGCGACGCGCACTGGCGAGCTTGTTCGCCTCGTCGTCGTCTTTCGCCACGCGCACTTCGAGACAGCCATGTTCGCGCGCGATGCGTTCCATCGCCGCCGCTTCCTCGGCGACCACGGCGGGATGTCCATCCGTCTCCATCAGCAGCAGCGCCTCGCAATCGAGCGGCAGGCCAATCTTCGCGTAGTCCTCGACACAGTGAATGGTCGTGCGGTCGAGAAACTCCAGCGTGCAGGGAATGATCTGCGCCGCGATGATGGCCGAGACGGTTTCCGCCGCCGCGTCCATTTGCGAATAGGTCGCGACCATCGTCTTCTTCGTCGCGGGTTTTGGGATCAACTTGAGCAACACTTTCGTGATCACGCCGAGCGTGCCCTCGCTGCCGATGAACACATCCTTAAGCGAATAACCCGCCACGTCCTTCACACACTTGTTGCCGAGGAACGTCACGTCGCCGTTCGGCAGCACGACCTCCATGCCCATGACGTAATTGCGCGTGACGCCGTACTTCAGCCCGCGCAGCCCGCCGGAATTTTCGGCGACGTTGCCACCGATGGTGGAAATCTTCATCGAACCGGGGTCGGGTGGATAAAACAGTCCCGCCGCTGTCGCTGCGTCAGCAATCTGAATGGTGGTGACACCGGGTTCCACCAGCATCGTCAGATTGGCGCGATCTACTTCTATGATTTTGTCCATCCTCACCGTGCAAAGGACAATGCAATCCTGCGAAGGCAGACTGCCGCCGCTCAAGCCAGTGCCGGAGCCACGAGTGACCACCGGCAGCTTGTTCGCGTTGGCCAGCTTCAGCACGGCACGAATCTGCTCGGCATTGCGGACGAAGACGACGCAGCCGGGCATTTGCTGGAGCGCGGCAGTGCCGTCGAAGGAATAGGGAATCAGGTCTTCGGGGGCAGTCAGCACGTTC
>JANNGC010000475.1:0-1714 GCA_031380445.1 Pedosphaera sp. | reverse complement strand
GGTCGTCCTCGATGGCGAAGATGACCGTCTCCTTCCAGAATTTACTTTTGCTAATCGCCTCGACGATGCGCCCGAACGCGAGGTCGTTGTCCGCCATGCACGCATCCGGCGTGGGCGCGCCTTTGCTCGTGCCGCTGGTGTGATCGTTGGGCAGACAAATGATCGTGAGATTCGGAAATTCCCCGCGCGCTTCGTAATCGCGCAACTCACGAATGATGACGTCCGCGCGATACTGGTCGGGCACATTCATCTCCCAGCCGACGTAGTTCGTGGGCTGATGCGGGCGGATGGATTCAATCATCGGCGCGCTGACGAAGTTCACCAGATTGCTCTCGCCGGTCCAGGTGCGGTAGCAGGAGAGAAAGTCCGGCGTGCCGCGTTTGCCGCTGCGCCACGTCACCTTCGGCTCGGCGAACTCGCCGTAGTTGCGCAGCGTCTGGCCGTGCTTGAGCGCGTTGTCCCAGATGAAACCGGCGGGCGAATACGCGAGCGCGTCCACGTCGTCCTCGCCCATGCCGTCGGGATAACTGCGCGGGAAACCGGCGAACGACTTCTCCATGTAATCCGTGGCAAAACCGGTCGTGGACCACTGATGACCGTCGGCGCTCAGGACGCCGTTGCAGTAGGTGTTATCGAGCAGCACGAAGTCGCGCACCAGCTTGTGCTGATTCGGCGTGACGCGCTCACCGAAAATGCAGAGCGAGGGATCGCCGTTGCCGCGCGGATCATCGCCCAGCACCTGATCGTAAGTGCGATTCTCCTTGATGATGTATACGACGTGCTTGAACACGCTCGGCTCGCCGATGCGCTCCGGCACCGGGCGCGCGGGCTGGTTGGGACGCGGCGGCAGCTTCGCTTCTTCCAATCGATCACGGCGGTAATTTTTCCAGACCACGGCGGAAAGTTTTTCCAACGCACGCTGGCCCGGCACCGGCACCAGCGAGAGCGAGCCGTAATACTGATGCGAATTGAAGCCCTGCCCGGTGGTGTTTTTCACCGCGCGCCGGTCCGGTGAGATGCCCTTGATGTTCGCCACGCAGAGCTGGTCACGCTTGGCATCGAACGCGATGGCACCCGGAAACCAGCCGACGGGAATCAGTCCGAGGAGTTTCGATTCGCCCGGATCGAAGCCGATGACCGCCACGGCGTTCTGCGTTCCGTTCGCGACGTAGAGCCGCTTCCCTTTCTTGTCGAACACGAGCGCGTTCGGCGACGCGCCGAAGAGGTCGGTCGGGCTTTGCTTCGTCCAGATCGTTTCCACGACGGTGTCCGTGCGCGTGTCAATGACACTGAGGTTGTCGCTCGCCGCGTTCGCGCAAATCACCCAGCGTCCGCTGGGATGTGCGACCAGCGCGGAGGCGTGCAGGCCGGTGAGAATTTCCTTCGTCGCATCCTTGGGCATGAACTTCCTGATCAACGAGGACTGCCCCTGACCTTCTGCAGAATGCGGAGCGTGCAAATCAATCACGCTCACCGAACCTTCATTCGCAATAAACCGCACCGGGTCCACGCGCACCGTCGTCCCGCGTCCCGCCGGTCCCGTGAGATCGCCCGCGCCCGGCCGGCGTCCGCCCCAGTTGCTCACGTAGGCTTTGCCGCCCACGAGCACGACATCGTACGGCGCGACGCCCACGTCCCACTGGCGCAACAGTTTTCCATTCGCCGCGTCGAACTCACCGAGCCGGTTGGAAAGATTGAACGCCACGTAGAGCCG
>JANNGC010000409.1:0-5899 GCA_031380445.1 Pedosphaera sp. | reverse complement strand
CGCGGACTCGGCGGTCCGCGCTCCGACACAGTCTGGCTCTTCCCGTTTGTCTCGGCGCGGAGCTTTGCTACCCTCCCGCCATGCCGATTTACGAATTTCACTGCGGAGATTGCGAACGCGACAGCGAGGTGCTGGTCCGCTCCAGCGATTGGAAGGGAACGCCGTGCCCGCACTGCGGCTCGGTGAAGCTGGACAAAAAATTCTCCACCTTCGCGGGCGGCGGCGGTGGCGCGGAGGAAGGGCCGAGTTGTTCAGGGGTTCCGCGTTCTTGCGGACGCTGTGGCACGGGCCAGCCGCACTCTCACTAGGCCGCCATCACGCCTGCCACCATTCGTCGGTCGCGCGCAGACGTTGCAGCAGATGTGCGTCCGCCGCCGGGAATTCATACCCCGCCAGTTGTTCGCGCGTGATCCAGGCAAAGGCGGGGCAGCCCAGCGCTTGCGGCTCATTCGCCCGCCACGCGCAACGGAAGAACTTCAGCCGCACGCGCTTCTCGGGGTAATCATGTTCCACGGTCTCGATGAGTTCACCCACCGCGACTTCGATGGCGAGCTCCTCGCGCAGTTCGCGCACCAGGCATTCCTCGAACGTCTCGTCCGCCTCGCGTTTGCCGCCGGGGAATTCCCACAGCCCGCCGAGATGCGCGTCGGTGTGGCGTTGCGTGATGAGGAGTTTTCCGGCGCGGAAGACGAGGCCGGCGCTGACTTCGATGACGTGGGGCGGTTGCAGGTTGCAGGTTGAAGGTTGAAGGTTCATGCAGGCGCGTTCCGGTTCTCAACCTGCAACCTTCAACTTTCAACCTGCAACGCCGCCCTCATCTTCCCACGCTCTTGTAAATAAACCCGAGCTTCTCCATCGCCGCCGGGTCGAAGAGGTTGCGGCCGTCGAACAGAATCGGATGCGTCAGCTCGCGGCGGGCGCGTTCGAGATCGAGCTGCTTGAACTCCGGCCACTCGGTCGCGATGACCAGCGCGTCGCAGCCGGCGGCCACGTCGTTCATGTCGTCCACGTAGGTCACGTCCTTGAGCACGGCACGGGCTTTTTCCATCGCCTTCGGATCATGGACGCGGAGCTTCGCGCCTTCCTTCTGCAAGCGCTGGCACAGCTCGTTGGCGGGCGAGAGGCGCACGTCGTCGGTGTTCTGTTTGAAGGCGAGGCCGAGCACGCCGATGGTCTTGTCCTTCAACACCCAGAGCGTCTCGGTGATCTTCTTGAGGAAGCGTTCCATCTGACTGGCGTTGATCTGCTGCACTTCTTTCAGCAACGCGAAATCGTAGCCGAGCGTCTCAGAGATTTTGATGAACGCGCTGAGGTCTTTCGGAAAGCAACTGCCGCCGAAGCCCAGCCCCGCGTTCAGGAAGCGACGGCCGATGCGCGCGTCCATGCCCATGCCGGTCGCGACCTCCTCGACGTTCGCGCCGCTGGCCTCGCAGATGATCGAGACGGCGTTGATGTAGGAAATTTTCAGCGCGAGGAAGGAGTTCGCAGCGTGCTTGATCAACTCCGCCGAGTTGATGTCGGTGATGATGATGGGCGCGTTGAAGGGCGCGTACACTTCCTTCATCGCCGCCACGGGCCGCGCCGAGCGCGTGCCGATGACGATGCGGTCGGGCTTCATCAAGTCCTCGACGGCGAAGCCTTCGCGCAGAAATTCCGGGTTGCTCACCACATCGCAATCCACCTTGGCCTTGCAGTAGCGCTTGATGGTCTCGGCCACCTGGTCGCCGGTTTTCACCGGCACGGTGCTCTTGTCCACGACGATCTTATAGCTCGTGATCGCGCCGGCAATGTCGCGCGCGACGCTCTCGATGAAGCTCAAGTCCACCGAGCCATCGGCCTGCGGCGGCGTGGGGACGGCGATGAAGATGACGTCGGAATTTTCGACGCCTTCCTTCGTGCTGGCCGTGAAACGCAGCCGGCCCGCCGCCACGTTCTTCTTCACGAGTTCCTCGAGGCCCGGCTCGTAGATGGGGATGCCGCCAGCTTGAAGGGTCTTCACCTTCTCCGCGTTGTTGTCCACGCAGATGACGTGGTGGCCGACTTCGGCGAAACAGGTGCCGGTGACGAGACCGACGTAGCCGGTGCCGATGATGGTGAGCTTCATGCGATCAAAAAGTTTTCAACCGTGCGCCGACTGGATAAGCGGGCGCAAATCTGGAACCGCCGGTCCGCGCAGACTGGAAGCTCTGCGCTCCAATTTACTTCGCCGGCGCGGGCGCGGGATTGGCCTGGCCGGGCGTGCGCGTCGTGGGCCTCACAATCACCTGAGTCGAACCGGCGGCGGGCGCATCCTGCGGCTTCAGCACGAGCGGCGTCTGCTGCACCGCAGGCTTGACCGTGGGCGCGGTGGCGACGGGCGCGGGCATGAGCGTGGGGTTCTTCGTGTAGATGGCGCGGATCTTCGCCTGTGCTTCCTGCGACGCAGGACTGGGCGGCTGGTTCGGCGCAGGCGTGCCGACCATTTTGGTCAGCACTTCGAGCGCGAGCTGCGGCTGGTTCGACTGTTCGTAGAGGCGCACGAGATTGAAACGCGCCATATCCCCGACGGTATCGGCGGCGTAAGCAGGATTGGCGATGAAGTCCTTGTACTTGGTGATGGCCTCGGCGGATTTACCCTCCGCGTCGAGACAGGTGGCAAGACCGAAGACCGCATCCTTCACTTGCGCCGTCGCGCCAAACTCACGCAGGTAATTGTCGAACGACGCGCGCGCCTTCGCGAAATCGCCTTCGCCGAAATAAACCGTGCCCGCGCGCAGCAGCGCCTTCGCCGCCGCCGGTGTGCCGGGATAATCCGCAGCGATCTTCGCCAGCGCGTCACCCGTGCCCGGAGCCGGAGCTTCGAGCGGGCTGTAGGGCATCTTCACGCCCGCCAGCGTCTCCTCGGCTTTGACGACGCGTTGCCCGCGCGACCAGACGAAGATTCCCACGCCGAGCGCGATCACGGCGACCACGAGCGCGCCGAGCGCGACGCGCTTTTTGTTCGCGTCAAACCAGCCGAGCACATCGTAAAGGCCCGCTGATGGCGGGGTGTTTGTTTCCATAAGGGCGTGGAATCTCCCGACCAAGCCCCCAAAACGCAAGAGCGAAAACGGCGGCATTCAAGGCGACCCTCTCCAAACAGCCCATGAAAGAAGGTGATTGTCTTCCAGGAACATTTCTTCTCCGACTTCGTTCCGTCGGCACGGTTTCCACTCCCCGGTGGACTTGCAGAAACAACTCCACTAAAAGCCCGTCTGATGCGCGCACCGACCACCAGTTCACCAAATTGAGGCCCGTGAACTTTCTCCCGCTCCACTGGTTCAACCTGACAATGGTTCTGGCGTTTTGCGCCCTCGCCAGCGTCCGCGCGCAGTCCGTGCAGTGGACGACCAATTTCTACGCTGTGACCGGCGCGGACTTCCGCGAAATCCGCCGCTCCATCGAGAAGGCGCGGCCGTGGCCGGAGCCGTTCGATGGCGACACGCGCTGGACGGTTTCCTGGAAGTTTAATTTCCATGAGACCGCCGCCGGTTGTGCGCTCGCCAGCTTCAGCACCACCACGAAGATCACCACCACGATGCCGCGCTGGACGCCGCCACCGGACGTGCCGCCCGAAACGAAAGAACGCTGGACGCGCTACTACACTAACCTGCTCGCGCACGAAACCGGCCACGCCCGCCTCGCCCTCGCCGCTGCCGCCGAAATCCGCCAGCGCCTCGGCGAAACCTCCGCGCAGGCGAACTGCGATCAGTTGAAACAGCTCGTCAATGAGCGCGCCGAGAAAGTCGTGGCCGACTACCGCGCCCGCGAAAAGGACTACGACCGCCGCACCGACCACGGGCGGAATTCTCCCGGCCGGTCGTGAACCAGGTGGCTCGCCTCGCGCCGCGAGGCGAGTGCGGGAAATCTTGTGGCAGCGCCCACACGGCGTTTCTACTCTCTGCCCGCCATGACCCCGAAATCAAAACGCCCCGCGCGCCACCGCGTTGTCCCGGCTTACAAGCTAGCCCAAGAACGCTACGCCGCCCTCGGCGTGAATACGGATCGCGCACTCCAGGCGCTCGCGAAAATTCCCGTCTCGCTCCACTGCTGGCAGGGTGATGACGTGGGCGGGTTCGAGAAACTGGCCGACAACCTTTTGTTGCATATGCAACAAAAGGTTGCAGCGCCCGAACTCGGCGGCGGACTCGCCGTCACCGGCAATTATCCTGGCAAAGCGCGCACGCCAGATGAACTGCGCGCGGACTTGGAGAAGGCGCTCTCGCTCATTCCCGGTCAGCACCGCCTGAACCTCCATGCGATGTATGGCGAGTTCGGCGGCAGGCAAGTGGACCGCGATGAAATCGAGGTCGCGCACTTCAAGAACAGGATCGCGTGGGCGAAGGCGAATGGACTGGGCTTGGATTTCAATCCGACGTGCTTCTCGCATCCCAAGGCGGCGGATGGCTTCACCCTCTCGCATCGCGACCAGGGCATCCGCCAGTTCTGGATCGAGCATTGCCGCCGCTCGCGCGAAATCGGCGCAGCCATGGGCAAGGCGCTCGGCACGCCGTGCGTGACCAACGTCTGGATTCCCGACGGCTTCAAAGACACACCCGCCGACCGTCAGGCTCCGCGCGAACGCCTCGCTGCCTCGCTTGATGAAGTCTTCAAGAAGCCGCTCCCCGCGAAGCACAACCTCGATGCCGTGGAGCCGAAGCTCTTCGGCATTGGCGCGGAAAGCTGCACCGTCGGCTCGCATGAATTTTATCTCGGCTACGCCATCACGCGACGCAAGCTGCTCTGCCTCGACGCCGGACATTTCCATCCCACCGAGAGCATTGCCGACAAAATCTCCAGCGTGCTGCTCTACGTGCCGGAGATTCTGCTCCACGTCAGCCGCGGCGTCCGCTGGGACAGCGACCACGTCGTCACTTTCACCGACGAACTCCAGGCCATCGCCCGCGAAGTCATCGCGACCACTGGTGGGTGGGGCGAGAGTCCTCTCGAGCCGCGCCGCCACGTCCACCTCGGCCTCGACTACTTCGACGCCAGCATCAACCGCATCGCCGCATGGGTCATCGGCACGCGCGCCCTGCTCCGCGCCCTCCTACTCGCGCTGCTCGAACCGCCCGCCCTCCGCGCCGCCGAACTCGCCGGCGACAACACCGCCCGCCTCGCACTCCAGGAAGAAGCCCGCGCGCTCCCCTTCGGCGCGGTGTGGGATTTCTACTGCGAAAGCAAAGGCGTTCCCATTGGCGAAGCGTGGCTGGCAGAAGTCCGCAAACACGAGCGGGATGTTTTGTTGAACCGCTAATGGACGCTAATTTTCGCTAATCAAAATGCGGCACATCATTCCAACCGAAGCTCCGCATATTATTTCTTCATTAGCGTTTATCAGCGTGCATTAGCGGTTTGAAACCTCTCCTCCAACTCTCAGCGGTCACCAAATCCTTCGGCGCGGTGCGCGCGCTCAAGGGCGTGTCGTTCGACCTTCGGGCGGGCGAGGTGCATGCGTTGCTCGGCGAGAACGGCGCGGGCAAGTCCACGCTCATCAAGGTCATCACCGGCGCGCACCAACCGGATGGCGGCACCATCGACATCAACGGCCAGCGCGTCGCGCAACTCACGCCCGCCGCTGCGCACCGGCTCGGCGTCGCCTGCATTTACCAGCAGCCTGCGCTGTTTCCGGACTTGAGCGTGGCGGAGAACATCGGGCTGCGTCTGGAATCCATGGCGGCGCTGAAGAAGATCAATTGGATGGAGCGGCAAACGCGCGCGACGGAATTACTGCAACGCATCGGCGCAAACATTTCGCCAGAAGCCGAAGTCCGCTCGCTCTCGATGCCCGAGCAGCAGCTCGTCGAAATCGCCTGCGCGCTCGGGGCCGGTGCATGCATCGTCATCATGGACGAGCCGACGGCTTCACTCACGCAGCAGG